>JAVUPY010000070.1 GCA_032252755.1 Terriglobia bacterium | reverse complement strand
GAAGGTTAGCAGCTTTGGTCTCAAGATTCTGAAAGCGCTTGATTACCGCGAAAGATGCCCGATCGCGCTTGTTTCCGAGAAACACTGGGAGTCATTTTTGTTGCGGTGGCGGAGCATAATCCCGAGAAACAACCCCGCCCTAGCGGAGCTAGGACGGGGCACCCAAAGGATTCAAACCAGAGAGCGATAGGTCGGGCCACCCGCCCAAAGGGAAGTTGCTTGCTAGTTCTTTACCGTCATTGTGTCGGAGTTTACGGCTTTCTTTCCGGTGATTCCTTCGAGAGCCGCTAATATCCCGCGATATTCGTTCTTGTCGCACTGCATCGCGAGCCCGCCTTTTTTGTCGCCATCGGCCCAGGTGAGGCCGACAAAATGTTTTTTCGATTTCGTTAGGGCCATCAACGCGCCCACTCCCAACGTGACAGCGCCAACCGCGACGGCGCTGCCAACCCGGCGATGAACATCCTGCCCGTAGCTGATTTCCGTAACCGCCGAAGCGGGAACCGTCACCAGTTCTTTGCTGCCGTTCATGAACTTGATCTTTTCGCCCTCGATAACCAATTTAACGTCGGTCCCAGCCTTAACATCCGTAAGCGAGCCGCCGTCGTATTTAACTTTGTAGGAGTTCTCCCCGGCGAACGCCAGTGCAGGGATGAGAAGACACAAGAACAGAGAGAGAAAACGCTTCATATTTACTCCAGAGAAAACGGTGTGTACTGAGAAGGGGCTGATCCTAGCACCTTCATCTAATGCATGCGAATGAATTTATCGAAGTTGCAGTTACCAAAGGAACACTACCCGGCATCGTGTCATCCTGAGCGCAGGTGGCGCTTTCTGCCGCCGGAGCCGAAGAACCTTGTGATTCTCCCCGGGAAACTAGCAGGCCCCATCAAATTCATTCGCAATCCGGCAATTCCGGTGCTACGCTTTTTTCGATCCGCGTCTCTCCCAATCCCCGATAGTGCACGTACTGATCAGAATGTACTGTTCAGTCCATGTGAGTAAGGAGATTCTTTGTGTTCTTCCTGCCTTTCGAACGAATGTGGGAGCGAGTTGACATAGCCCGACAGGACTCAGAGATGTCTCTATTCCTCCACCTGCTTTATGCGGGTGAAATGGTTGTCAAAGTCCTTTTGGCGGGAATAGTAGCGTCAGTTCAAGACGATACGGAGCGCCATCGCTACAGACTCGCATATCGTCTGGTAAGAGCGGACGGTATTGGCGAATGGGGTGTGACTCTCGATGACTTACTCGTCGGCCCCGCTTCTCAGCACATATGCGACGAGGCGCGCGTCGAGCAGAGGGAGCTAACGAAAAGGTGCGATCCGGGCGAGTGGCAGCACGAGTGTGTTGCGAAAATGGACGAGTGCCTGCGCGTATTTAGTAAAGACCGGGAAGGCATTCCCTTCAAGCTTGAAGCACGCCGCTGGGTTCATTTGTTCGCTGAATTGCGAAACAAGACACGAGGACATGGCGCCAGTTCAGGGAGTGTTTGCGGCAAGATATGCCCTTCTCTCGAGCGATCAATTCGCTGCTTCGCGGATAACTCGATGCTCTTTAGGCGGCAATGGGTATACCTTCACCGCAATTTATCCGGGAAGTATAGGGTCACAAAGCTAGGAGAAACCTCGGCCGAGTTCGACACTTTGAAAGGCTCGCGCGCACCGAGCGAATGGGGAAAACTACGAGACGGCATCTACGTTTACTTGGGCCGCCCCAGGCACGTTGAGCTTATAGCATCAGATCCAGAAGCAGGCGATTTTCTGCTTCCGAACGGATTTTTCGGCGACAAGAAATTTGAGCAAATCTCGTATATTACCGATACCAGGCGAGATGGAGACTCGTCCATTTTCCTCTCGCCTGCTACTGACCTTCCACCAAGCGAAACGCAGGGACTTGGGCGATTGGAAGTACAGGGCCGTGTGTTCGGGAATATTCCCCAACTTCCTCCAGGATATGTGAAGAGGAATGTGTTGGAGAAGGAACTCCTGGGCGCCTTGGAGGACGATAAGCGCTCAATTGTGACGCTGGTAGGTCGTGGTGGTATTGGCAAGACCGTATTGGCACTTTCCGTGTTGCACCGAATTTGTGAGGAGGAGCGATTTGGCGCAATTGTTTGGTTGAGCGCTCGTGATATCGACTTGCTTCCCGGCGGACCGAAAATAGTGAAGCCACATGTTCTCTCGCAGAAGGACATCGCCCGGGAATTTGTTCACTTGATGGAGCCCTCTCAAGCCGGTACCAAAGGTTTCAATGCACTTACGTACTTTTCAGATGCACTAGGACGGAGCCCCATTGACCGTCCAATACTATTCGTTTTTGACAATTTCGAAACTGTGCAAAGCCCGGGCGAACTCTTCATGTTCTTGGATACCTACGCTCGACTGCCCAACAAGGTGCTAATAACGACTCGAACGCGAGACTTCAAGGGAGACTATCCCGTAGACGTTCTGGGGATGACAGAAGACGAATCGGAGCAACTGATCGACATTGCTTCTGACCAGTTGGGTATTCGAAACATTTTGACTACAGGTTACAGAAAGGAATTGATAAGAGAAGCAGACGGTCACCCATACGTGATCAAGGTTCTTCTGGGGGATGTTGCCAGAGCGCATCGTCTTATCGAGATTGAGCGGATCGTTTCGAGCAAGGACAAGATCCTCGAGGCGTTATTCGAACGTACATATGGAGGATTATCCCCGGCCGCAAAGCAAGTCTTCCTGACTCTCTGCAATTGGCGATCAACAGTTCCACAGATTGCCGTTGAAGCCGTGATGCTCAGGCCTGCGAACGAAAAGATGGATGTTGAAGAAGCGATCGATGAACTACAGAGGTGTTCATTTATCGAGATCACCTTCTCTCCTGATGATCGGCAGAACTTCATCAGCGTTCCTCTAACGGCGGCTGTATTCGGGCAGCGGAAGTTGAAGGTAAGTCCAATGAAAGCAGCGGTTGAAGCAAACACCCAGCTTTTACTTTATTTCGGGGCAGGGCAAAAAACGGACATCCGACATGGAATTGCTACTCGTATTGAACGCTTCTTTACTAACGTTGCCGACAAGGTAGCAACGAACTATGAGGCCCTCGACTCTTATTTGCCGATGATGGAATTCATTGCGCAAAGACATCCAGACGCGTGGCTCCTACTCGCCAGAATGTATGAAGAGACTCCCGTCTCTGAGAATGAAGAAAAAGCGAAGTCCGCCTTGGAAAGGTACTTAGAGACCGGACCCGGTGTTGACCAGCGAAGAGCAGCCTGGGAGCGACTTGCATACCTCTGCAGAAAAACTGAAGACCGGGTACGGGAGATTCATGCCTTGATTGAGCTGTGCTCGCTGCCGGATACAACGTTCAAGGCGCTGAGCGTTGCCTTGAACCGCTGGAATAGCATTTTCAAACAAGCGTTTATGTTGATGCCGGGTGATGAGCGGCAGATCTTAGGGAGGAAGCTCCTTAAGCTGTTTGAGGACCGAATTGACGAAGCAGATGCGACCGATATCTCCCGGGCCGCGTGGCTGTCCATTGCTATGCATAACGAGCCACGAGCGCGTGAGTTGGTGAGAAGGGGATTAGAGATGGAACCGGAGAACGAGTACTGTACCAACTTGGCCACCAAGTTAGGCGTCGAGCTTGCTGACGGTGGTTCGTCTTCTTCCTGAGAGTCCTTTCTTCTCTGGTAACGAACAACAAACAACGACCGTCAGAACGTTTCCGGCCACCGTTGCGCACCGTGGTAGATCGCGAGGATCACGGTTTCCTTCTTGCCGACGGTGTGGGCCACAAGGAATGGGGTGTTCGGGATCACCAGCTCGCGCGTGCCGGGAACCCGTCCTGGCCTGCCCGAAAGCGGGAAAGCCGCTAGCTGCTCGACCCCGGCAATGATCCTCAGTACGACTTCAGCGGCGACATCTTCACTGTTCGATAGCGCAATGTAATCGTGAGCCTGCTCCAGTTGCCGTACCGCCTGCTCCGTCCAGGCGATCATTAGCTTGCGCGGCGCTTCTTGAGTCGCTTCACAACTTCTTCATGCCGTACGAGCCGTCCTTGCTGCATCTCTTCCAGGCCCTTTTGCACCAGCCCGTCCTGGTAAGCGTGCAGCTCCAGGTAATTGCTGATGGCTTCGTTGATGAGATAGCTTCGGGAACGGTCCTTGGTCGCCGCCAATTCGTCCAGCTTTCCGATCTTCTTCGCCGCCGCGCGGAAACTGATGGTCTTCTCTCTATCACTCATAATGCCGGACAATACCATGTATTATTCTGTATTACAACTCCTTCAAATACCGCTTCCCATTTTGGAACTCCCGAAAATTTCCTCACCCCCAACTGACAAAATCCTTGACCTCGCGGGTTACAGGCGGGTAGCGGGTGCCGGGTACCAGTACCGGGAGGACTACCCCACCTTAGCCAACAGCGGGCCAGGATGGGGCGCCCGGCACCCGGCCTGTTGCCCACAAGTAGCCAGTACGTGGTACTTCGCACTGCCCCAAGTCGTATAATCCGCCCCATGACCAACCGCGATCAATTGGTGAACAAGAATGTCGTTTTTCGCCTCGCCGACACTAAGCACGTCTATCCCGGAACCGTTGTCGCCGTCGAGACCGAAGGCTTCTGGCTCGAGTCCGTCGAGATGATGAACCAGCTCCGCGGCGACATGTCCTGGGGATACGCCGTCCGCGAATTCAAGAACCCCCTCATGTTCATCCCGGACGCGGCCCTGATGTTCCTCATGGTCGAGAAACAGACGACAGCCCCCTGATCTCAGGTTTGCGCGGGGTTGTCGTGGCCTTGGTCTCGGCTGACGCCTGGGCCTGGGTGGCCGTTGCCTATTGCTCTTCGTTACGGTGCCGGG
The DNA here is from genome assembly GCA_032252755.1 of Terriglobia bacterium. NCBI lineage: Bacteria > Pseudomonadati > Acidobacteriota > Terriglobia > Terriglobia bacterium. Next base: position 230,622 of record JAVUPY010000070.1, on the reverse strand, counting down.
TACCGGGTACCGGGAGAACTACATCACCTTAGCGAATAGCAGATTGGCGATTGCGTTCTCGCAGTTGCTCTTGACCTTTCTCCCGCAACCGTTCTACTGTCGCTTCATCCCAAGGGAAGGAAGCAAGCATGGTTACTTCTTCTATGGTGTATTGCACAGCCTGTGGTAAGCAGATCCACGAATCCGCGGCGACCTGCCCGGGATGCGGAGCGCCGCAGCAGGTGAGGACGGCGCCGGCGATGGTTGCGGTAGCGACTCCGCCGACCGACAAACGCATTCTGCCGGCGTTTCTCCTGTGCTTTTTCCTCGGAGTTTTCGGCGCGCACCGGTTCTACGTCGGTAAGATTGGGAGCGCCATTGCGATGATCCTCACCATTGGCGGATTGGGAATCTGGGCGCTGATCGACCTGATCATGATCGTCACAGGGAGCTTCAAGGACGAGAACGGAGTGAGGATCACGGAGTGGACGTAGAAGGCTGCGAGGTAGGAGGCGCGAGGTACAAGATACGGGTCGTCGGGGGCATCCATATCCTTACTATTGAGTCACCACCGTTTCTTGACCTTCTTTCGGTTCCGTTCTAATTTCTGAACAGTCCCCCGAAATCTACTGCAGTCGTGGTTTCCCGCAAAGGAGGCGACCATGACGGATGCGCGGAATCCGCACGAAGAGAAGCGGAAGTGGAAGCGCTACTCGATCGACATAGCGGTGAAGGTGAAGGTTTCGGGTTCGGACGGACTCTCGACCTACTGTTATGGCCGGGGCAACGACGTCGGCGAGGGCGGAATGTGTCTCTACATTGCGCACGAGCTGAAGGTTGGCCGCGTGATCGACCTGACGCTGACGCTGCCGTACTCCGAACGTCCGATTCACTGCAAGGTCGTGGTGCGCAATCGCGAGAGCTTCAAGTACGGAGTGGAGTTCAAGGAGCTGGGGACGATCGATCGGGAGATCCTGTTCGACACGTGCAGGAAGTTGGGAGTTATTCAGTCGATATAGAGGTGCGAGGTACGGGGTACGGGGTACGAGGACCTGCGAACACACCTCTCAGCTGCTACGATTAACCCGATGAGCACGACGAAAGCAAAACACGAGCTGCATATCGACGCGATGGTTGAGGCGGATTGGGCGAATGTGTCGTCGATCTACCTGGAAGGGATTGCGACGGGCAACGCGACGTTCGAGACGCTGGCGCCGACATGGGACGAGTTCGACCGCGCGCACCTGCCGTTTGGGCGACTGGTTGCGCGGCATGGGAGAACGATCTCGGGCTTTGCGGTGCTGAGCAGGGTGTCGCAGCGGATGGCTTACCAGGGTGTTGCGGAGCTGAGCGTGTACGTGGCGAGTTGGGCACGCGGACAGCGCGTCGGTTCGGCGCTGATGGCGGCGGCCATCAAGGAGGCGGAGCGCGCCGGGATTTGGACGCTGCAGGGAACGATCTTCACGGAGAACAAGGCCAGCCTCAGGATGTGCGAGTCGGCAGGGTTCCGGCAGGTCGGGTATCGAGAGAAGATCGGGAAGCTGGCGGGAAAGTGGAGAGATACGGTGATCGTGGAGAGGCGGAGTAGGGTCGTCGGGATCGAGTAGAACGGTAAAACGGCAAAAGGGAAAAGCAGAAGCCAGGTAGGCAATTGGCCAGAATGACACTTCAGTAGTTCAGCATTGCTCCCATATACAATCAGGTTGATGGCGTTTGCGTTCCAGGTAGAGGCGGAGTGCGGGCCGGCGCGGGCAGGGCGGATGGTGACTCCGCACGGCGAGGTCGAGACCCCGGTGTTCATGCCGGTGGGAACGGTTGCGACCGTTAAGGCCGTGCCGCAGGACGTGCTGGAGGAGTTGGGCGTCCAGATTCTGCTGAACAACACCTACCACCTTTATCTGAGGCCCGGGGTGGAGCAGGTTCGGAGGCTCGGCGGGGTACAGAGATTCATGGCGTGGGACAAGCCGATCCTGACGGATTCGGGCGGGTTCCAGGTGTTCAGCCTCAGCGAGTTGCGGAAAGTGACGGAAGAGGGGGTGGCGTTCAAGTCGCACCTGGACGGGTCGGCGCACTTTTTTTCGCCGGAGAAGTCTCTGGAAGCGGAGATTGGGCTGGGCGCGGACATTATCATGGCCTTCGACGAGTGCACGGAGTATCCGGCGGAACGGGATCGGGCGCAGGAGTCGATGGAGATGACGGCGCGGTGGGCGCGTCGGAGCAAGGATTACTTTGAAGCTCACAGGCGGGAAGCGCCGTGGGTCGAGCGGTTGACGGAGGAGAAGGGCGAAGAGCAGAGGCAGGCACTGTTCGGGATCGTGCAGGGAGGGATGTACACGGATTTGAGGCGAGAGTCCGCGGAGCGAACGGTCGAGATTGAGTTCGACGGATATGCGATTGGCGGCCTGAGCGTCGGCGAACCGAGAGAGAAGACATGGGATATGGTAGCGGCGACCATCCCAATGCTGCCAAAGGACCGGCCGAGGTACGTGATGGGCGTGGGGACGCCGGAGGAGATCGTGCAGTATGCCTCGATGGGCGTGGACATGATGGATTGTGTGCTGCCGACGCGGGCGGCGCGGCACGGGCTGCTGTTTACTTCCGAGGGGAAGATTAATATAAAGAACGCGCGATATGCGCTGGACGAGGGTCCGCTGGACCCGAAATGCGGGTGCAAGGTTTGCGCCCGCTATTCACGCGCCTATTTGCGCCATCTGTATGCCGCGAAAGAGGTAGTGGCGCAAGTGCTAAACACCGTTCATAACCTGGCCTATTACCTTGACACTATGAGACGCGTGCGGCAAGCTATTAAGGTTGGAGAGCTCGAAAGTTTCCGTTCTGCTGTTTGATTCCGCAGTTCACTGTCGAGCGGCTGCAATTAGCTGGTCCAGAACGAGCTCACCGAATTACGAGTGAAGGAAGAAGGTTCGACCTCCCTAGGTCAGCGCCCGAAAGAGAAGGTGCTTTGACTGCGCGCGAAGCTGCCGCGCGCTCCGCTCAGCATGACACGGCCTCAGGCAACTCTGCTTAGCGACCCAGGTGATGGGAGATTTCCGAAGACACACGGGTCAGTGCGCATCGCAGTCCAGCAGGCAAGTGTCAGAAGTGTGAGTGGATCAGCGGTGAGGGATCAAAGGCGGTTGCTGTCAGGAGAGCTGGCAAGAGCATGAACTTAACATTCGGATTCATTTTGCAGCAGGCGGGGCCCTCGAGTTGGGGATTGTTTCTGCCCATCATCCTGATGATCGGGATCATGTACCTGCTGATGATTCGTCCGCAGCAGAGCAGGCAGAAGAAGTGGCAGGCGATGCTGGAGCAGTTGAAGCCAGGTAATAAGGTGGTGACCAGCGGCGGCTTGCGGGGCGCGATCATTTCCATAAAAGATGATGCACTGATTTTGCGGATTCCGCCGGATAACCTGAAGCTGGAAGTAACGCGGAATTCGATTGTTACGGTGATTACGGACGACGAAGAAGAGAAAAAGTCTTAGGTGGTTTTGGCTCCATGAAGAAGAATTTGAAGGCAAAAGTATTGCTGATCGTCGGGATCCTCCTGGTTTTTGTGTGGGGGATTTTTCTTGGTACCAATCCCGAGGCCAGCATCCAGGCGATCAAGCAGGGTGGCTTGCTGGCAGGTATTCAGCAGAACATCCATCTTGGTCTCGATCTCAAAGGCGGAACTCACCTCATCCTGCAGGTCCAGGTAGATGATGCGGTTCGGGCGGATTCGCAACAGGTCATCGAGCGTCTGAAAGACGCACTGCAAAAAGCGAACATTGCATACGCCGATATCTCGATGCCGGACCCGAAGGGCCATCCTGAGCTGATCGACATTAAGGGTGTTTCGCCGAATTCGGCTGGAGACCTGCGGACCATACTGAGCGACAGGCTCCCGGAGTACAACGGGACGTCATTGCCGAACGGTGACTGGACTGTGCAGATGAAGCCGGCCCAGCTCTCGCAGATGAAGCAGAATACGGTGACGCAGGCGATCGAGACGATCCGCAACCGTATCGACCAGTTGGGCGTGACGGAACCGACGATCCAGGAGTACGGCCTGGGCCAGTACCAGATCCTAGTCGAGTTGCCCAGCGTGGACGATCCGGCGCGCGTGAAAAACATCATGCAATCGACCGCCATGCTGGAGATCAGGCAGGCGATGGATAACGGCACGGCATATCCGACGGAGCAAGCCGCTCTGCAAAAGCACAACGGAGTGCTGCCGCCAGATGCGGAGATACTGAAGGGCCGGACGGAACGTACGGGCGAGGGGCCGGAGGAAGCGTTCTTCGTAGTTTCGCGTGTGCCGGCGGTGAGCGGTCGCGAATTGCGCGACGCGCAGCCCGGACAAAACCAGCAGGGCCAGCCCTCGGTGAACTTCACGCTGACGCGTGAAGGCGGCAACCGTTTCTGGGCGTTCACGAGCGCGCACGTCGGCGACTACCTGGCCGTGGTTCTGGACGGGAAGGTACGCGAGGTCGCCAGCATCAAAGAGCCGATCCGTGATCGTGGCGAGATTTCCGGCAGTATGACCGACCAGCAGTCGAAGGACCTGGCAATGATTCTGCGGTCGGGCGCGTTGCCGGCGAGCATTAGCTACTTGCAGGAGAGCACGGTGGGTCCATCGCTGGGCGCGGACTCGATTCGTGAAGGCGTGCGCGCGGCGGTCTATGGCATGGCCGCGGTCATGATCTTCATGTTCGTGTACTACAGGTTTGCCGGCGTCAACGCGAACGTGGGCCTGACGCTGAACCTGCTGATCCTTTTGGGGTTCCTCGGGTTTACCGGAGCGACATTGACGCTGCCGGGTATCGCGGGACTGATCCTGACGGTCGGTATGGGCGTCGACTCGAACGTGCTCATATTCGAGCGTATTCGAGAAGAATTGCGAAATGGAAAGACGGCATCGTCGGCGGTGGACCAGGGCTTCGGACATGCGTGGCTGACAATTGTTGACACTCACGTGACGACGATCGTATCGGCGGCGATTCTGTTCCTGTTCGGAACCGGTCCGGTGAAGGGTTTCGCGGTCACGCTGACCTTCGGTTTGCTGGCCAACCTATTCACGGCGGTGTACGTTTCGCGCGTGATCTTCGACAGCATCCTGAACCGGCACCAGCATGGCGAGGCATTGAGTATCTAGACAAGGTTGTCACCCGCATTTGCCGAACGAAGGCAGATGTGGGGCGCCAACACAGACAAAGAGTTTGAGGGTTACAAAGTGGAGTTTTTCCGCAATCCCAACATCGATTTTCTTGGCAAGAAGTGGTTCTTCCTGGGCCTGTCCCTGGTCCTCAGCGTTGGTGGCTTGCTGTCGATGCTGTTCTGGCACCACATTCCGCTGGGCATTGATTTCCGCGGCGGCACCCAGGTTCTTGTCAGGTTCACACACGCTCCGAACGCCGACAAGATTCGTGCAGATATGGATAAGGCCGGCCTGAAGGATGTGCGCATCCAGCCGATCAACCAGGCCAACAACGAAGAACTAATTTCGCTGCCTGAGAAAACGCTGAGCGAGATGTCGCTGGACAAGGGTCGCGAGACGATTGTCAAGGCGCTCTCGTCCGGCCATGAGCAGGCGGGCAAACTGGACCTCAATAACATTGGTTATGCGAGTTTGCAGCAGTACCTGATGACCAAGGACCCGCTACACGCGGGAACGGATGCGGAGCAGCGCTACTCGCAAATTGCGCGGGCGATTGTGGATTATCGGGACAAAACCAGCGGCGGTGTGCTGAACAACGTCTCGGAGATTTCGACGGTTGCGCCACCGGCGGTACAGCAAGCGATCCAGGCCGACTTCTACACTTCGGATTTTGGCGTCCGCAACGTGGATGTGATCGGTCCGACGGTTGGAAAGCAGCTGCAGAAGCAAGCAATTCTGGCGACGCTGTACTCACTGGCTGGGATGCTGATTTACCTGTGGTTCCGGTTCGAACTGATCTATGGTGTGGCAGCCGTGGTGGCCTGCTTCCACGACACGCTGATCACGGTGGGCCTGTTTTCCATTCTGAATGTCGAGATGTCGCTGACGGTGATTGCGGCGATCCTTACGTTGATCGGTTACTCGATGAATGACACTATCGTGGTGTTCGATCGAATCCGAGAAAACGTGAAACTGCTCCGGCGTGAGAGTCTGACGGATATCGTGAATCGCTCGATCAACCAGACACTGAGCAGAACGGTCCTGACATCCGGACTGACGTTCCTGACGGTTCTCTCCCTGTTTATTTTTGGAGGAGAGGTTCTGCATGGGTTCTCTTTGGCCCTTGTGATTGGCATCTTAATTGGGACGTATTCCTCGATCTTTATTGCGGCACCGATGCTGGTGGCGTACCAGGAATCGCGCGCTGCGAAGAAGGCGGTGGTTGCAACGCTGCCGGCGCAACGCGGCAAGAGCAAGTTAAAGGTAAAGGTATAAGTAATGGATTTGCAAGGGTTTAGAGGGTTAGCGGGGCGCAGCGAGCGTCCCGAAGGCAGTAGGGTTAGCGGGCGTCCGGAAAAAAGGGCGCCCGTAGCCCATTGCGGGGTTTAGAATGCTCCGGCTTGCGGAACGCGGTTGAAAGATCGTGACTGTAAGTGGTTCGATTTTGGGAGCAAAAGTGGTATCCCCGGTGTCTAAGAGAGTAGTACGACGGAGATCAGGCGTATGTTTGAAGACAGCCTACTTGAATTGAGGACGAAGAAGCGCAGTCCGTGGGCGACCTTGTTTTCGTTTGTGTTCCAGGTCGGTCTCGTCTTTGTGATGATTCTGGTTCCTCTGATTTACACCGAAGCTCTTCCCAAACAGCAATTAATGACGTTCCTAGTAGCTCCGCCTCCACCCCCACCGCCTCCACCTCCGCCAGCGGCTCAGCCTGTAGTTCATGTGGAGAGGGTAGTCAGCGAACTGGATAATGGCGAACTCCGCACTCCGACCAAGATTCCTAAAAAGATTCTGATTACGAAGGACGATGAGCAGCCAGTGGCTGCCTCGGCAGGCGTTGTTGGTGGCGTGCCGGGTGGCGTACCGGGTGGGCAGATGGGTGGCGTAATCGGCGGCATTATTTCGTCGACGCCGGTAGCGGTTCCCAAGGTAGCGACTCCGCAACGCATAAGAGTTTCCGCGGGTGTGACGGAAGGTCTGCTGATCCACAAGGTTCAGCCGACGTATCCGCCGCTGGCCCGGTCGGCCCGTATTCAGGGCACGGTTGTGTTGCAGGCTGTGATCGGGAAGGACGGTACGATCCAGAACCTGCGAGCGGTGAGCGGGCACCCGATGCTGACGCCGGCTGCGATCGACGCGGTGCGGCAGTGGCGTTACAAGCCATATTTCTTGAATGGCGAGCCGGTAGAAGTTGATACGCAGATCACGGTCAACTTCACGCTAGCCGGCGGTTAAACCTCGGCGGCCGCGGGGCGGAATGCGCTGCGGCTCAGGCCGTATCCCGGCTCGGGAAAGCTTCGGTGGACGGGCTCGAAAGGACGAGCCCGCCATTGATCACTCCGAATGCATCCTATCCTGAGCAGTCACGCGCCGGACTTGTTCCGCGATTCTCCCCGAAGGAGACCAGTGTGCGAAAGGAGCACAGCGGGAGCAAGTTCAGCAAGCCCAAGTTCTGAAGAGTTCTGAAAGTCCTGAGGAGGAAATCAACTTATGTTTCTCGCAAACCTAGCAACGTTAGCATTGTGCCAGACCCATCTTGCTGCAGTCTGGATGTTCCAGGAAGGTGGAGTAGGTTGGGACCCGATTTCGCTGTGGAAGCAGATGGGCTGGCTGGCCCGTATCGTTGTCATCGTTCTCTTCATTATGTCCGGTTGGTCGATTGGCGTCATGATTGATCGTGCGATGGCATACAGTGCGGCTCGCAAGCAGTCGCGTGCATTTGCTCCGGCGGTTGCCGGCGCGTTGCGTGAAGGCAAGATTGAAGAAGCGATCAAGATTGCCGAGCGCAACAAGAAGAGCCACCTGGCGAAGGTCGTAACGGCGGGCCTGCAGGAGTTCAAGGCGCATGGCGAGTCGAGCGAAATTCCTGGCGAGCAGATTGAAGCGTCGCGTCGCGCCCTGGAGCGCGCGGAAGCTATCGTGCACGCGGAATTGAAGCGCGGCCTCGGCGGACTTGCGACGATCGGATCGACGGCTCCCTTCGTGGGCCTGTTCGGCACGGTGGTCGGCATTTTGAATGCGTTCCGCGAAATCCAGAACCAGAAAGCAACCGGTCTGGGCGCGGTCGCCGGCGGTATTTCGGAAGCCCTGGTAACCACGGCTGTGGGTCTGTTCGTGGCGATTCCGGCGGTGTGGATGTTCAACTACTTCACGAACCGCGTGGAAGCGTTTGACGTGGAGATGGACAACAGCTCAAGCGAATTGATCGACTACTTCCTGAAGCGTCGCAACATGCTGCGGAAGTAAGCGGTCCCTGGAGAGATCAGTATGTCAATGGCAGGCGAAAATCGTAAGCGGCACGCCGGCGATGTCAACTCGGACATCAACGTGACACCGATGGTGGACGTGATGCTCGTGTTGCTGATCATCTTCATGGTGATCACGCCCATGCTGCAGAAAGGTCAGAGCGTCGATCTGGTCAAGACCGATAATCCGGTGCAGATGCCGGATGCGGATAAGGAAGATGCGGTGCTGGTAGCGGTAATGCGCGACGGCTCCATTTACCTGGGTCAAGACAAGGTCTCGGCTGACCAACTCGCTGAGAAGGTTAAGGACAAGCTGGAGAACAAGGCCGACAAGGAAGTGTTCGTGAAGGCTGACGCCCGCGCCAAGTACGGTGCCGTGGTGGAAGTCGTCGACAACGTCCGTTCGGCTGGCGTCGACCAGTTGGGTCTGTTGACTGAACAGCGCAAGCAGGGATCGTTCGAGAACCCTCCGGGCGGAGGGAAGTAGAGAGGCTTCTATGAGTATGAATGTTGGCGGAGGAAAGGGCGGTCCCTCCGCGGATATAAATGTAACGCCGCTGATCGACGTGCTGCTGGTGCTGCTGATCATCTTCATGGTCATCACGCCACTGACGCCGAAAGGCCTGAACGCGCTCGTACCACAGCCGCCGAAAGACCAGAAGCAGCAGCCCCAGAGCAACGATCGTACGATCGTGGTTCAGGTGCTGAAAGCCGGGAATGGCATCGCCTACAAGATCAACCAGGACGATGTGACTCTCGACACGCTGCAGGAGCGGCTGACGGACATCTTCAAGACGCGCGCGGAAAAGGTCGCCTTCGTGAAGGGCGACACGGACCTGACCTTTAACGATGTGGCGACGGTAATCGACAAAACGAAAGCCGCCGGAGTCGACAAGGTAGGTTTGATCACGGCCCGGATCGAAGCCGGCCAGTAGTCCGCTCCACCTCAGGATTTCTCCGGGGCGGGTGAGCGATCACCCGCCCAAGGAGCGGATCCCCACCGGTCGTCGTCCCGACAGGCGTGGAGCGCGGAGCGCTACGCAAGGGTCACGACTGCCGATTGAAATTGGCAACGGAAGGTGAAATTTCCATGAACAGAAGCGTACGAGTCCTGATCGGCCTCGCAGTGCTGCTGGCGCTGCTCTCGGCAATGGGATGCACGAAGCTCAAGGCGCGCGATCAGCTGAACAAAGGCGTCCAGTCCTACAAGAACGCCAGGTACGAAGAGGCGATCAACCATTTCAAGCAGGCCGTGGAATTGGATCCAGGCCTGATCAACGCTCGCGTATACCTGGCGACCGCATACGCGATGCAATACGTCCCCGGCGCGGATACCGAGGACAACCTTCGGATGGCGACTTCGGCCATCGAACAGTACAAGAAGGTGCTGGAGGCCGATCCCAAGAACATCAACTCGGTGAAAGGGATCGCTTACCTGTACCTGCAGATGAAGAAGTTTGATGACGCCAAGACGTGGTACAAGAAGGCAGCGGAAATCGATCCCAACGACCCCGAGGCGTACTACTCGGTGGGCGTGATCGATTGGACGCAGGCCTACCAGCCGCGCATGGAAGAGTTTGCGAAGCTGGGGCTGAAGCCGACCGAACAGCTCTCGGGAAAAAAGAAGGATGAGAAGGCGGTCTGCGAACAGTTAAAGGCGAATAACTCGGACAAGGTCGAAGAAGGCATCCAGGCGCTGGACAAAGCGTTGAAGCTGCGTCCGGATTATGACGATGCAATGGCCTACATGAACCTGCTGTATCGCGAACGGGGCAACTACGAATGCGATGACCCGCAGGCGCGCGAGGCGGACTTCAAGACCGCGGACGAGTGGGTAGATAAGACGATGGCGACGAAGAAAGCCCGCGCTGAGAAGCAGGGCACCGGCGGCATCGTTCTCGACAACCAGAAGCAGTAGCCGGTTCTGTTGGAGCGAGCAAGAAGGCACTCATACAGCCTCATAAGATTGCCCGCGAACCTGCGGGCGAGCTTACTCCTCAGGAAAAGGGTCTCCCGCGAGGGAGGCTCTTTTTTATGCTCGCTAGAACTGCCCACCCATCTGCGCAGAAGAGGCGTGGACAGGTGGACCGCAAGTCGTGGGGAGAAGTGCCGGTGATCCAAATTACTCGTGGATGTGCAACCGCTGGGCTACAATTCTCAATCCTTTGCAGTAGAGGGCAGGAATGTTTCAACGGATTCTGATCGCCAATCGCGGAGAGATCGCCGTTCGGATCCTGCGGGCGTGCCGCGAAATGGGCATCGAGTCGGTGGCAGTGTACTCGGACGTCGATCGGCGGGCACTTCACGTTCGGAAGGCCGACTACGCGTACCACATCGGGCCGTCACAGGCGAGCGAGTCGTACTTGAACGCGCAAAAGCTCATCGACGTAGCACGGCGGTCGGGAGCGCAGGCGATTCACCCGGGATACGGCTTCCTCTCGGAAAACGCGAATTTCGCGCGGGCGTGCGAGCAGGCTGGCGTGAAGTTCGTGGGCCCGACTGCTGCAGCCATGGACATGATGGGCAGCAAGACGCGTGCGCGGCAGAACATGAAGAAGGCCGGTGTGCCGTTCGTGCCCGGCTCGGAGAAGGGGCTGGAATCGTTTGAAGCGGCGGAGAGGCTGGCGGAGCAAATCGGCTACCCGGTGATGCTGAAGGCTGCGGCCGGTGGTGGCGGCAAGGGCATGCGGGCCGTCCACAGTTCCAGGGAGCTACGCTCGGCGCTGGATTCGGCGCAGAGCGAGGCCCAGCGGGCATTTGGCGACAACGAAGTTTACATCGAGAAGCTGATCATCAATCCGCGACATATTGAAGTCCAGATCCTCGCGGACGAGCACGGGAACTGTGTTTACCTTGGCGAGCGCGAGTGCTCGGTGCAGCGGCGACACCAGAAAGTGCTGGAAGAAGCGCCTTCGCCGATCGTGGACGCGGAGATGCGGCGCAAGATGGGCGAGGTCGCGGTGCGCGTCGCTAAAGCCGCCGGATACACAAACGCGGGAACAGTAGAGTTCCTCGCCGATGAGAACAGGAACTTCTACTTCCTCGAGATGAACACGCGGCTGCAGGTTGAGCATCCGGTGACGGAGTTGGTGACCGGGCTTGACCTGGTGCAATTACAGTTTCGAATCGCGTCGGGCGAACCGCTGCCGTTCAGGCAGGAAGACATAGAAATTCGCGGGCACGCGATCGAGTGTCGCGTGTACGCCGAGGATCCGGATAACAACTTCTTCCCTTCGCCGGGGCAAATCACGCGGTTGATTTCGCCGTCAGGCCCGGGTATCCGGCGCGACAGCGGCATGTACGAAGGCTGGACCGTGCCGCTGGAATACGATCCACTGCTGGCGAAGTTGATCGGCTACGGCACGACTCGCGATGACGCGATTCGCCGGCTGCAACGCGCGCTATACGAGTACTTCGTTGGTGGCATCAAGACCAACATCCCGCTGTTCCGGCGGATACTGCGCGACGAGGATTTTCGTGCGGGACGGCTGCATACGGGATTCCTCGATCGGTTGCTGAAGGAAAAGGTGGAGCTTCCACCGTCGACGAGCGAAGAAATTCGAATTGCCGCGCTTGCGGCAGCGATTTTTGCCCAAGGAGAGCAGAAGAGCACGGTCGAGCACACGGGCGAACCGATGCCGGGAGCAGCACCAGGGAAGAATGGGAACAGCGCTGGGCCACAGAAAAGCAACTGGAAAGCGACAGGACGCGCGGAGTCACTGCGATGATCTACGACGTGGTGATTGACGGGACTACCCATCGGGTTGAACTGACGAAACGCGAGCAAACGTGGCTCTGCAAGGTCGATGACGCCATGATGGAAGTGGACGCGGCGTTCACGGCACGCGATGTAATGTCGGTCCTGCTGGGAGGCAAGGCGTATGAGATCAAGCGGGAGCGGGCACTCAATGGCGAGGTCCACATGATAGTCGGCTCAGCGCGATACGCCTCCGAGGTGCAGGATCCACGCTCGCTCAAGACGCGACGCGCGAAGGCCGGAACCACCGAAGGTCCGCAGAAGGTCACGGCGCCGATGCCCGGAAAAATCGTTCGTATCCTGCTGCCGGAGAAGAGCGAGGTCGAGGCGGGGCAGGGCGTCATCGTCGTGGAGGCGATGAAGATGCAGAACGAGCTGAAGTCGCCGAAGAAGGGTGTTGTGGCGAAAGTGCTGGTCGCCGAGGGTGCGACAGTGAACGCCGGGGATGCGCTTGTCATCATTGAGTAAAAGGCAATTCGCTCGTAAATCTCCGAAGCAATTAGCCATTAGCAAATGGCAGGGTCAAAACCCCACCGAACAAAGAAGGCAGACACGAAGCGAATGCCCTACCCTTATCGCCAACAGCGGACGATAAGGGTAGGGCACAAGAGGTGGATTCACTGCGGTGCTATTTAGCGCCGTTGTTCTTCAGGATCTCCTCCGCGTAGTAGTTCTCAATTGTGGCCTTGTTGTGCAGGACTTCATAATAGGCCATCTTAATGAGTTGCTCGCGGCGGTCGCGTAACTGCTCGCGAATGGCCTGCTGTACGCGGGGATCGTTGAGGTCACGCTGGCCCTCCGGTTCCTTGCTGATCATCTTGATGATGCGGTAGGCCTCGACCTTATTCGTTTGGGGGTTGACGGCCGGCATGGGCGCGCTGTACTGGCCGGGTTTCAGCTTGCTGATCTCGTCCCAAGCCTGCTTGTCGCGCTTCAGCGAACTTTCGGGGATAAAGCCGAGATCGCCGCCATTGGCCGAAGTCTCCGGCTGCTCGCTGTAGTTCATGGCCACAGTCGCGAAGTCCTCGCCGCTATCGAGGCGGTTGCTGATCATCTGGATCTTCTTCTTGGCCTCTGCATCGTTCTGCGCCTTGTCGTTTTTCAGATTGCGCACCTGCGGGTTGGGCTGGGTGGTGACAAGGATCTGCGCCAGGTGATACTGCGGCTCGATGAGGTTGAACTCCGCCTTATGCTGGTTGTAGTAGTTCGTGATGTCGGCGTCGGTGATGTTGATCTTCGACGTGACCTCTTTGTTGAGGACTTTCTCGATCGTCACCGAGCGACGGATGTCGCGTTTCAGGTCGTCGACGGTGGTGTTGCGATCCTTGAGACGCTTTTCGAATTCTTCCTTCGTGTACGGCGCCTTGATTTCGTTGAGCTTGCTTTCGACTTCCTCGTCGGTTGCGAGCAAACCGAGCTTCTCGGCACGTTGCATGAGGATTTCATTATCGATGAGTTCGCGAAGGATACTGAGTTTCAGGCTCGCGGCCTGCTCATCGGAAGGCTGCTGGGGCTGGCCCTCTGTCTGGTTGCGATAGTACTTGTCAACTTCAGCCTTGGTGATTTTATGGCCGTTAACCTTGGCCCAGACGTCCGCGCCGCCCTGGCCGCCAGAACATGCCACTAACAGAAATGCGCCTGTAATCGCGCTTACTGCGAGGCACATGCTAAGAATGCGTTTCAAAGTAGGGGTCCTCCGTCGATCTTACCCAGCCCGGCGAACTTGCAGCCGGGGGGTACATCATGCCCGGCACGCGGCCGGACGCTTCACTGAAAATCAATTTCCAGCGGTGCTGGAGTCGGGTACCTTTTCGCCCGCGTCGCGCAGTGCCTGGTCGAGCGTGGCGCGCAGTTCTGTGACCGGAACCGCGCCGTCCAGCTTAATGCCGTTGATGAACAGTGCCGGTGTGCCCTCGACGCCCAGAGCGGTAGCTTCTTTCACCGAGGCCTGCAGGGCGGTCTGGTCCTGCGCCTTCACACATTGTGCGAGCTTGGTCATGTCGACATCGTGCTTGTGGCCGAGTTCCATGGTGATGCGATCGAGTTCGGCGACCTGGCCCTGGAGCGGGCGCTTGTCACCAATGATCTGTCGCGGATTGTAATGAACCGTGTCGGCGAAATCCCAAAAGGCGCCACCGCTCTGTTGGGCAAGGCAACCGGCGTTGACCGCAGCGCGGCCGGCCCAGGGATGAATCTCGAATAGCGGGAAATCCTTGTAGTAAACCTTCACGCGGTCGCCGTATTCCTTCATTACGTCCTGAAAGAGTTCCTCGTGCATGCGCGAGCAGAAGGGGCACTCGAAGTCGTCGTAGACAACGACGGTGACCTTTGCGTCCTTCGCTCCGCGGAACGGCCGCCCACTCAGGTCGATCTTCTTCATGAGTTCCGCGTTGGGATCGACGGTGAGGTCCATCTTCGTCATCTGCACCAGGGTCTTGTTGTCCTTGGAGATCAGAAAATCGTACGGCTTGGATTTTTCCGAGGCGCCGAAATTTACCGTGATGGTGTCATAGCCGGCGAATTCGCTGGGCTTGCGCTGGCCGATGTTGATCGGGATCTGTGCTGGAATGTGGAACGTCGACCGAATCTGTTTTTGAATGCTTCGATTCAAGTCGGCGGAGGTTGGCGTCTGGGCGGAGCAGGCCAGGCAGGCCAACGCGACCGCAAAGAACAAAAGCCGTCGATACAGGAACACTGCGAACCGCCTTATCTCCAAGGACATGGATGATTGATTATCGCATGCCAGAGCACCGCGCATATAGCAAATCAGGGGTAAGGGAAATCGCTAAATTCGGCTAAAACCGCGGCATTTCGGGGCTAAGACCGGGTGGAGTAAAGGCCCGCATCTGCCAGTTGCGGCAGTGTGGGGCGCCGAGGGTGACTGTGAGGGAGGTGGATGGTGGAAGGCTATTTCCCACGGTGGAGGACTTCGACGGGAAGAACGGCATTCATTGACCCGCTGCGGAACCCTTCGAGGTCCAGCGTCACGTAGGTAAAGCCGAGGGCCTTGAATATCCTCATAAATTCGTCGGCCATCGACGGCTGGAGTGCGCGCGGCATTTCCTCGCGGGCGATCTCGATGCGGACGAGGTTGCCGTGATGGCGGACGCGAAATTGCTCGAAAGCGAGGGAGCGTAGGGCATCCTCGCCCTGCTCGACTTGCAGGAGCGCTTCGCGGGTGACGGGCCGGCCGTACTCGATGCGCGAGGAGAGGCAGGCCGAGGCAGGCTTCTGCCATACACGCAAACCGGCGGCGCGAGAAAGATCGCGGATGTCCTGCTTGCCGAGGCCGGCTTCGAGTAGAGGCGCCGCGACTCCGTGATTGCGGGCGGCCTGCTGGCCGGGGCGGAAGTCGCCCCGGTCGTCGGCGTTCACGCCGTAAGCAACGGTTTCAAATCCGCCCTGGTCACGGAATGATTCCATTACCGTGAACAGCTCGTCCTTGCAGTGGAAGCAGCGCATGGCATCGTTGCGCACATAATCCGGCTTCGACATCTCGTCGGTGTTGATGACCTTCAGCGGGATATTCTGCTCGTGCGCGAAGGCCATTGCGTGGTCCAGGTGGGTGCGGGCGAGACTGGGGGAATCGGCGAGAACGGCGAGCATTTGCGGGCCGAGAACTTCGTGGGCCTCGAAGGCAAGAAAGGCGGAATCGACCCCACCCGAGTAGGCGACCAGTATGCGGCCGAGCGAGCGAAGATATTCGTCGAGCTTACTTTTCTTCTGCAGCAGTTCGGGCGCGAGTTCGGGGGAGGACATAGGAATATGGTACGGCATTTTCTTGCCAGCCAGAGGTTGAAGGGGAAGGAAGACGGCAGGCGAGGTTGCCTGCCGCCACCAAAACAGTGCCGCATTACTCGAGCGCGATTGCGTCAATCTCGACCTGGCAATCCTTGGGAAGACGGGCGGCCTGCACGGTGGAACGCGCCGGGGGATCGTTGGGGAAGAATTTGGCGTAGACCTCATTCATGGCGGCGAAATCGTTCATGTCCTTGAGAAAGACGCCGCAGCGGACGATCTTGGCCATGCTGGAGCCGGCCTGTTTGAGAATGGCTTCGATGTTGTGCAGGACGCGCTCGGTCTGCTCCCCGATGCTGCCGGAAATCAGTTGCTGCGTGGCGGGATCGATGGGCGTTTGCCCGCTGACGAAGATGAATCCGTTGGCACGAATTGCCTGGGAATATGGACCGATGGCCTTGGGTGCCCCGTTAGTCGCGATTACCTGACGCATGATTCCTCCGTTGGCTGAAACGCGAAATTGTCGCAGACGAGGGACAGCATTTCAAATCGAAGAAGAGCAAACCGCGATTTGCGCGGAACAGCGTGGATATTTGCACGTGCGCAGTACGCGCGAGCGCGAAACCTAAGCTGCTTCTTCGTCGAGCTTCCCCGTAATCCGCTGTCGTTCTTCGCTATGGCCAAAGCTGACGCAAATTACGGAAGCGACCACGAGGGCCGAGGCGATCAGCGTGCGACCGGTCATCGTCTCGCCTGCAAGCGCCCAGCCGAGGAACACAGCAACGACAGGGTTGACGTAGGTATGCGTGGCGACCAGGGTGGGCGAAGAACGCTCCAGTAACCACATGTAGGCCGTGAAAGCGATCATCGAGCCAAAGACGATGAGGTAGAGCAGGCCGAAGAAAGACTTGCCGCTGACGGTAGACCAGTGGAATCCACGGAATTCGCCGCTGAACCCGGCGGCGGCCAGCAGCATCCATGATCCCAGGAGCATGGACATTGCAGCTCGAGCCAGGGAATCGGCAGGCAGCGATTTGCTCTGCTTGGAATAGAGCATGCCGATGGACCACGCAATTGTCCCGGCAATCAGCACGGCAACTCCGATCAGGGACCGGTGCTGACCGAGAGCGCTGGAATCTGTTGTGAGCAGAATGACGCCAATGAAGCCGATTGCCAGACCGGCGATATTGGGGAGATTCAGGTTCTGCCGGGCAGAAAGCATCAGCGCAAATAATGTGAGGAAAAGCGGTTCGGTTGCAACCAGCAGTGCCGCCAGGCCCGATGGCACAACCTGCTCCGCCCAGTGCAGAGAGCCGTGGCCGATCAGAAAGAACAGGAATGCCAGGACGATGGTGGAGAGCCACTCGCGGCGCGTCGGACGAAAGCCGCGGAACCAGGCCCAGGCGAAGAGAACGCTTCCGGCGGTCAGGTGGCGCAGTCCGGCGGTGATCAGCGGCGGAATCGTCTCGACCGCGTAGCGAATAGCAAGGTAGGTCGAGCCCCAAACGAGATAGATGGTAGCGAAGGCGAGCAGGACGAGGAAGCGGGAATCCCCGGCACGGCTGCGAGCGGCGGAATTGCTTATAACCGACATATGCCACCTTACTGGTTAGCTAGCTTACTGCCGCGATTGTAACCTGTCAACCATCAGATAGGGGTTATAATTATTTATTTATGGGCAACGCGACGCTTTTTGGGAACTACGAATTCGAGCTCACGGGCGGAGCCTTGTGTCTCGATTTCGCAAACACCATGCCTGACCAGAAAGTTCCGGAGACACGCGCCGAAAAACTGCTCACCTATTCCGATCTGTTGTCCTGGGCGGTACAGACTGGGCAGCTTACCGCCTCAGATGCGCGCAAGTTGATGAACGCCGCAAATCATTCTCAGGCGAAGGCCAGTGCGGCGCTGCGGCGGGCGCGCGAATTGCGCCAGGCGATCTATTCAATATTCTCTGCGATCGCGCGGGAGAGCGCACCGGCAACCAAAGACCTTGATGTACTGAATCGCTTCTGGAAAAACGCTTCCATCCACGCGAGTGTCAGTCATGCCGGCGGGAAGTTTCAGAAGACATGGGTGATGGACGAAGATGATGCATTAGATCGCCCGCTGTGGCCGGTGGCGGTATCGGCCGCAGATCTGTTGACCTCTGAAGACTTGGCGATGGCGCGCGAGTGCGCTTCCGACCGCTGCAGTTGGCTGTTTCTCGATAACAGCCGCAATAAGTCCCGGCGGTGGTGCGATATGAAGACTTGCGGAAACCGGGAGAAAGCGAAGAGGCACTACGAGAAGTCAAGAGGCTAGGTCACCACAGAGCCACAGAGCACGCAGAGGTTCTTAGTCTAAAAACTAATGCCCCTGAGGTTGAGCTTTGTGAATTGGGTGTGATCCTTCGTGAATCGCATCCTCTGTGTTCTTTGTGCCGCTGTGGTGAGTCGGTTCTAGAACAGCCTAAGGTATTCGCGTTTCTTTTCTGACGGAAGCCATGACGCTTCGAAGCTGTTGCGGGCGACAATCGTTAACTGGTCGTTGGTGAAACCGAAGTGGTCCTGGGCAATCTGGTATTCCCGGACGAGGGATGTTTCAAACATTTCGGGGTCGTCCGTGTTCAGCGTAATGAGTGCGCCGGCGTCGAAAAATTTGCGGACGGGGTGGGCGGCGTATCCACCGCAACATCCGGTGCGGATGTTGCTGGTAATGCAGATTTCCAGCGGTACGCGGTCGCGAATGAGGCGCTGCATGAGTTGCTCGTCTTCACCGGCGTGGAGAGCATGGCCGATGCGTTCGGCGTTGAGGTAGTCCAGCGCGCCTGAGATCGATTCCGGGCCTACAGTTTCGCCGGCGTGCGCTGATAGTCGCAGACCGTGGCGTGCTGCCCGTTTGTAAACGCCTTCGAATAAATCGGGCCCCGCCTGGCGCTCGTCTCCGCCGATACCGATTCCAACCACGTTGCGCGACTGGAACTGCACGGCCTTCTCCAGCACCTTGTGACCTTCTTCGGGGCCGAAGTGGCGGACGGCATCGAAAATCCACAACAACGAGATGCCGAAGTCGCGTTCGCCGCGCTGGCGGCCACGCTCCATTCCTTCGAACAGCGGATCGAAATCCTGGCCGCGCCAGAAGACGACGCCGACGGAGATGAAGACCTCCGCGTGCAGCACGTGCTCGGCGGCGAGCTTCTGCATCAGGCGATATGTCACCAGTTCGTAGTCTTCCGGATCGCGCATGCGCTCGGTGACGGCCTTGAAGGCCATCAGGAAGCCGGTGAAGTGCTCGTACTCGTAAAGGTCGCGCGCCTGCTCGGGCGAGAGCGGGCGATTGCTGTCGGGTAGCGGCTTGTAGCGATTGTTCTCCCACGGAAACGGTGTCTGGTGCTTGTAACTGAGTTCACTGAGAGTCTGCGGACCGACGGAGCCTTCGAGATGGAGATGCAACTCAGCCTTGGGCAGCGAGAGGATGAAGTCGCTCGGCTTGTGAGGTTCGTGATCGAGCAAGGGAGCTCCGGACGTCAGGCTGAGAGCAAAGCTAAAGGCGCGCACCTGGCGCGCCTCTTATATTACAGAACTGGTTTACTGGGTCGCTTTCGCGGTGCTCTTTGGTGCGAACTCGGAGTGGCGGCGGCTGTAGAAGAAGTAGATCAGCAGGCCGATGCCAAGCCACACGAAGAAACGCACCCATGTAATCACGGTCAAGCCTGTCATCAGGCCGCCGCAAAGTACCACCGCGATCAGAGGAAACAGCGGAACTAAAGGAACCCGGAACCCTCGGGGACGATTCGGCTGCGTGCGGCGAAGCACAATGACGCCGATCGAGACGAGAACAAAAGCGAAGAGAGTACCGATGTTGGAGAGATCGGCGGCATCGCCGATATCGACAATGCCCGCGGGTATGCCCACTGCGAGCCCGGCTATCCAAGTGGACCAGTGTGGGGTTTTGAAACGCGCGTGGACGGCGGAGAACAGGCGCGGCAAAAGGCCATCGCGCGACATGGCGAACCAGATGCGCGTCTGTCCGTACTGGAAGACGAGCAAAGATGACAGCATGCCTGTGAGGGCTCCGATGATGATGACGGCCTGAATCCAGCGATTGGCCCCAAGCGTGGCGAGGGCGTAGGCGACGGGTGCCTCGGCGGCATTAGCGACGGTCGGTTCTTCGCGAACCTGTGTACCGGTCTGGCTCGCGAGTTGCGAAATCCGTGAGGCGATCGATCTTGCGAGCTCTTTATCGCCGTCAATGACGATACGGTAGGTATGGTTTGTGGTTTCGGCGACGTAGCCCACATCCGGAAGAGACCGCAGTTGCTGGTCGAACTGGGCCGACGGCGCGGCGAACTGCATCTTCACCACTTGCGTTCCCGAGCGGAACATTGGGAACGGCATCATGCCGAGCAATACGAGCGCGACGCCGACATAAAGAATGGTGCAGACGATCAGCGAGGCGATGATGCCGAACGGGATATCTCGTTGGGGAGTCTTGGCCTCCTCGGCAGCGGTGGAAACCGAGTCGAAGCCGATATAGGTGAAGAAAATGATGGCGCCGCCGGTGACGACACCGCTAAAGCCCGAGGGCATGAATGGGTGCCAGTTGTTCGGTTTTACCAGCATTCCGCCGACGACGAGGAATGTGATGATGGCGCCCAACTTCACGATGACCATTATGTTGTTGGTCTCGGCGGACTCGCGCACGCCGCGCACCAGCAGCATGGTGAGGATCATCACGATCAAGAAGCCTGGGACATTGAAGTATGCGCCGGTCCAGTGACCGCCGGCAAAGATGGGAGTCGACCATTTGTCGGGAATCATCAGCCCGAACGACGCTAGCTGCGCTTTCAGGTAACCGCTGAATCCGACTGCGACGGCGACGTTGGAAACCGCGTATTCGAGGATGAGGTCCCAGCCGATGATCCAGGCAAAGATCTCGCCGAGGGTTGCGTAGGAGTACGTGTAGGCGCTGCCGGCGATGGGGATCATCGACGCCAGTTCGGCGTAGCACAGGCCGGCGAAGCTGCAGGCGACGGCGACGAGTATAAAGGAGATCGCGATCGCAGGTCCGGCTGCGGGGCGTCCATGCATGAGGACATTTTCAGTACCGCCGCCGCGGAAGAAGTTGACGATGATATCGAGGACCTGCGCATGGAAGATCGAGGACGCCTGGAAGTACTCCCCAGCGGCGGCGGTGCCGGTCAGGACGAATATGCCGGAGCCAATTATGGCGCCGATTCCGAGAGCGGTCAGCGACCAGGGGCCGAGCGTTTTTTTGAGCCGATGCTCGGGCTCTTCCGATTCGGAGATCAACTTGTCGATGGATTTGCGGGCGAGAAGTTGGTTAGCCAGAAGGTGGTCCTCGCTTTATTGGGCGATTGCGTGCCGCCATCATATTCGATGGGCAGGGGATAGGAAAGCTCGGAAGTCGAATGCCGACAACAATAACGAAGGCGATGCGGGGATCTACTGGGTGCTCTTCGGTTTCTGTCGTCGGAAAACGGCGTTCCAGGCTTTGCGCAGCGACCTGCCCGTCGCGCGCGTGGCTTTGCCGAGGCTCTTTGAGGTATGGACATCGGCTGTGTCCAAGGCCGCGCCTGTGTGCTGAGCTCCGGTGGCAGCACCGTTGAGTACCGCGCCGCTACCCTGAATGGTTCCGCGTAGCGAACTGTTTCCGCGCAGCGTGATGATCGTTTCGCCGGAAGTTGCGTCGAGACGGGCGATCACATCCGGCGGGAAGTCGGAATCCATCTTGCTGGAGAGCATCCATTCTGGCGAACTGCTCCAGGTGGATCCGTTAGCAGGAGCCGTCGGCTCTCCAAGGTTGATTACGGTACCGGTGTTCGGAAGTTCGACATCGTTCTCGCAGGAATCGGCGCCGCATCCGTGACCGCACATCGCTTTTCGAAGATACAGAGCGTGTTTGCCCACGGAACTCCAGACCCGAGGTCCATGTTCCTCCGCACCGAGCGCTGCTGCGCGCGCTCCACTGCTGATATCGCAAACCGTCTGTTCGTGTGCGCCGGAATACCAGTAGAGAGCCTTGGGCGGCGATCCCGGGCTGTTCGAGACAATTACCGAGACGTGCTCGACGTCCAGCAGGTGGCCGTTTCGGCCGCAATCCCTGTCCCAGAGAGTGTAGTAGTGGATTTCAATGTTGGAGGAGCCGGGCAGCGGGAATACCTGTCCGTAGATTGTTCCGTCGGTTGCAAGAGGCTTCGGTGTAGCCACGTTGGGCTCAAACCTTGCGGGACGATTCGCGCAGTCCTTGGTGCTGATCATGAAGATCGGGCGAAATTGCTCAAGTAGCGGCTGCTCAAAAGTATCGGTGAGGCCGTCGTGGTCGGAATCGGTCCGCGCAATGGGCTGTGCCATCGCGCTATTGGTGAGCAAGCAGAGCAGGGGGACGGCGAAAAGGAGGCGGTTGATGCTCTTCATGAGAATAGGGCCGAATCGCATATCAACAGATTGTGAGGTGAAGAAGGCCGCCTTACCAGTGAATTCTTGGCGCGATTCGCACGGCAGACGTTGGACTCCAGAGTTTTGGATTGCCATCCGGAGTCCAGTGTCCAGCTTATTTCAGTTGATCTTCGGGTCGACCTCCGATTTGTGGGTCAGATCGCACGTGTTGTTGGTCGAGGTCGGCGGGCCGAGGTACTGGACGATTGCCTGGCACGTCTTATCGGACTGGTCGCAGTACCAGGGCTGCGGGGCTATCTCCGGTGGCGTCATCCAGGACGGGTTGCTGAAGTCGAAGAAGTCGAGCATGTCGCTGTCATTGGCATCGCGCGCGGTGAGCGGCGGCAGACCGAAACGCGTCTCGATGAACTTCAGGATCGCGGTATTAGTCGCCGATACGTGCGAGACGTAGTTCTTCTTCACCCACGGCGAGACGACGATCATGGGCACGCGGAAGCCACTGTAGGTGAACTGGTCCCAAGTGCCGATGTCGGTTGATTCGAAGTTCGGGGGCGTGCTGTCGGGAGCGGGTTCGGAGAGCGGAGCGACGTGATCCTGCAAGCCGCCGGCTTCGTCGTAGGTCAGGATGAAAACGGAACTGGGCCACGCGGCGCTGTTCATCAGTGCGCTCACGAGGCGCTGAGTATTGGCGGCGCCTTCCTGTATGCCCCACTTATTGTCGGGATGTTCATTGAGTTGCAGCGTCGCGGCCTGCTCGATGAAAACGACCTGCGGTAGCTCGCTGTCGGCGTTCGGGCTGGCGAGGATGTTGTAGTACTCACTGATATTGCGCACCCGTCCCTGGCTGGCGGGATCGCTCCAGAGCGAGAACTGTGCTAGGAAAACGTCGCCGCTCTGGTAGTAGTACTTCCACGAGATCCCGTGCTCGTTGAGGAGCTGGAAGATCGTCTTCTGCGTGTAAGGCGGATGGCTCGATGTATCGGGCCGGATGAAGCCGAACGAAGTTCCGGTGAACAGGTACATTCGGTTCGGAATAGTCGGCGCCATGATGGAAGAATGCCAGCTATCGCTGGTGGCGAAGTCGGTGGCCAGATCGTAATAGAAGGGAATATCGTCCTGAGTGTAGTAGCCGAGACTGCGTGTGTATCGCGGGTCAATGGTTGAGCCTTGCGAATCGCTTTGCTGCTTGACCCAGTAATCCATGCCGAAGCTGCCGTCGGATTTGCGATGCGCGAAGAAGTGGCTCTCGTTCCAGCCGGGGCTGGTGACCTCGATGCAGGTGGTCGGAATGTGGAAGAGCTTGTACTGGCCGCCGTAGGCGTCGGAGTAGACCTTGGTGAGGTCAGGAGCGTTGATATCCGCCGGGAGGCCCTTGCTGGCGCGATAGGCGCCGAGTTGGCCGAAGTAGTTGTCGAACGAGCGATTCTCGTTCATGTAGAAGATGATGTGCTTGATATTCTGCAGGCCGGGATTTGTGAGCACGGTCACGGTAGCCGCGGCGGTCGCGGTGTTGGAACTGCTGTCGGTCGCGATCAGTGAGTAGGTCGTGGTCGAGGTCGGGTTCACGGTAGTGGATCCCGAGGCGCTTACAGAGGTTCCGTTGAGGGTAACAGTGCTCGCTCCCTGCGAACTCCACGTCAGGGTTGAACTCTGGCCATCGGTGATGGTGGTTGGATCGGCGGTGATGGTGGCCGCCAGGCCGCTGCCGACGGTCACGGTGGCACTGGCGGTTTGAGTGCCGGTGCTGTTGGTGGCTGTGGCGGTGTAGGTGGTAGTCGCCGCTGGGGAGACGGCTGTGGTTCCGTTGGGATCGACGGCACCGATGTTGTTGTCGAGGGTGACCGTCGTGGCGTTCGTACTGGTCCACTGCAGGGTTGAGCTCTGGCCCGTAAGAATGGAAGTCGGATCGGCGGTCAGGGTGATGGTCGGTACCGGGATATTCACAGTGACCGTCACGGTAGCGGAGTTCGAGCCGCCAGTGCCGGTTGCGTTAAGGGTATAGGTGGTCGTCTGCGTGGGGGCGACCGTGGCGGTGCCGCTCAAGCCGGGCGCATCTTCGCCCACGGCAGGAGATATGCTGACCGAGGTAGCGTTCTGGGTGGACCAGGTCAGAGTGGCGAGATCACCGGCGGTGATGGTGGGCTTATCTACGGTGAAGGAGATGCTGGGGCCGGAGCCACCGCCGTTGCCACCGCCGCCGCTGTTGGAAGTGCTGGAAGAGCCGCAACTGGCCGAGAAGATTGCGGCGAGACAGACAAAGATGATCGAGAACAACGAAGCTACGCGTAGCCGAGGCATGGCCTAACATCCTCCCCCAAACATAGGATTCAGCTGTTTTGGGCGGAGTTGTTCCGGGATTCCCGCGCCCGACGGGGCGATTGCGCTGAATTGCCCAAGCGAAACCAGGAAATTTGCGTGGAAGTGCCTTTCCGTGCTTTTCCACAGCGCAGAAAGCGGGTACACTCTGCCTAACCGTTTGCCGGTGCACATCTCGCGCAGCAAGTTGGGGGTGCGCAGTGCGGCGGAATCCTGCGAGCGCCACTCGTACGGGAGCTATGGCAACTGCCAAGAAAGCTCGAGTTAAGAGAAGCGATGAGATCGTAATTCCGGATAAGCTGTACTTCCGGATCGGCGAGGTCGCGGAGCTGTGCAATTTGCCGACCTACGTCCTGCGTTTCTGGGAGACAGAGTTCCCACACCTGAAGCCGACGAAGAGCAGCACCGGGCAACGTATGTACCGGCGCCGCGATGTAGAGAATGTCGTCTACATCAAGCACCTTCTCTATGACGAAGGTTTCACAATTGCGGGTGCGCGCGAGCGACTCAAACACGAGTCGCGTCCGGCAAAGTCGCAGAACGCACTGCCGTTCCCGAAGAACAATTCGAAGGACGGCATTCGGCGTGTGCGCCAGGGATTGCGCGAGGTCCTGCAGATCCTCTCTGCAAGACATTCGTAAAGTCTTTGCCCGATGAGCGCATCTGTTGAGGCGACCGCAGCCGCGCCTACCCAAATAAGCCGCACACGAAAACTCACAACCCTGACGCTCCTGGGCGCGACATTCTTCATGGTGTCAGGTGGCCCATTCGGACTGGAAGAGTTGATCGGCAATGCAGGTTATCTGCGTTCGATCATCATTATCCTCGTCGTTCCGATTTTGTGGGCCTTGCCGACAACATTGATGGTAAGCGAGCTCTCGGCGGCGATCCCGCTCGACGGCGGCTACTACGTCTGGGTGACGCGCGCGCTGGGGCCGTTCTGGGGATTCCAGGAAGCGTGGCTCTCGCTGGCTTCAAGCGTCTTCGACATGGCGCTGTATCCCACGGTGTTCGTGCTCTATGCGAGCCAGGTGTTCCCCGCGCTTGGGACGCCGCGTAATGGGTTCATCGCCGGGACAATTCTCATCCTCTTCTGCACGTTGTTGAATCTGAGCGGAGTTCGGAAGGTCGGCGTCTCGGCGGTCATAATGGGCGTGGCCCTGCTAGGTCCATTTGTGGTGATGTCGGGGATCGTCTTCGCTCATCCAGGCCGTTGGCACGCTTTATCTCACACGACGGAAGGGACTTTGCTTACCGGAGTGCTGGTCTGCATGTGGAACTACATGGGTTGGGATAACGCGTCTACGGTTGCCGGCGAGGTGGAGAACCCACAGAGAACTTACGTTACCGCGATGTTTGCCGCCTGCGTGCTGGTGAGCGTCACGTACCTGGTTCCTGTGAGCGCATGTTGGCTCGCGGGCGTCGACCCTTCGACATGGAACACCGGGGCATGGGCAGATGTCGCCATGGGCATCGGCGGGCGCTGGCTATTCCTGGGAGTAGTGCTCGGGGGAATGTTGTTCGGGGTAGGAACATTCAACTCGCTGCACATGAGCTACACACGCGTGCCCTTCGCCATGGCGGAAGACAAGTGGCTGCCGAAATCGTTTACGAAGTTGAATCGATTCGGGGTGCCGTGGGTATCTGTGATCGCGTGTGCGGTCGCGTGGGTTGCAGCCTTGACGCTTGGGTTCGTGAAATTGATTGAACTCGATGTCGCAATCTACGGTCTGAGCCTGGCACTGGAATTTGCGGCGCTGATTGCGTTGCGGATCAAGGAACCGGATTTGTCCCGGCCATTTCGCGTTCCGGGTGGGATGATTGGCGTAGTCCTGATCACGCTTGGGCCGGCAGTCCTGATTGGGCTTGCAGTTTTCGACAGCTTGCATCACCACGTGAATTATCTTGGATTTACCTTCAACAATCTTGCACTCTCCTGTGGCGTCGTGCTATTGGGAATACTGCAATACTGGCCAATCGCGAGACGAACAAAAGCACAAAGTTAGATCATCTGCAAATCGCGCCAACATCTTATACTAGCCACTTCGTGTGGTGGTATTTGCACGACCTTTGCGGGGAGAGCTGCATCGAATCAGCAAAACGCAAAGTACTTCCGGCAACAGAACGTTGGCCGTGTACTCCACTGAGGGTTCATGAAGAAGACGGAGGTGTTTCGTGCCTGGGGACGCATTCTTTCCGGAAGACGTCCATCGCTCTCGATCGAATTGACGCGCGAGTGTCCACTGCGCTGTCCCGGGTGTTACGCGTATGGCGACGATCATCTTGGGGAAGGTGCGCCTAACCTGAGGACACTCTCGGATTTTAAGGGGGAGGAACTGGTTGCGCGCGTGTTGCGCGTCGTGAAAGAGCACAAGCCCCTGCACCTGTCGATCGTCGGTGGCGACCCACTGGTTCGATATCGCGAACTGGAAGTGCTGCTGCCCGAGTTATCACGTCGAGGCGTGCAGGTACAGATCGTGACCAGCGCGTTTCGTACCATTCCGACCGAGTGGGGGAAGATACCGGGACTGTGCATCGTGATTTCCGTGGATGGGCTTGCGCCCGAGCATGATTTGCGCCGGCGCCCGGCGACGTACGAACGGATACTGAAGAGCATCGAGGGACACCAAAACATGATCTCGGTGCATTGCACCATCACCGCGCAGATGCTGGTTCGCGCGGGTTACCTCGATGATTTTGTCGACTTCTGGTCGGCGCGGCCGGAGATCAAGCGAATCTGGTTCAGCGTTTATACACCTCAGCGCGGCGAGGTTGCGCCGGAGATCGTGAGCAGGGAACAGCGGGTGGAAATCGTGCACCGATTGCTCGCTGTTGCGCAACGGGATACGAAACTGGACATGCATCCGACGGCGATTCGCGCCCTGGCTAGTCCGCCGTCGTCTCCACGCGAGTGCACGTTCGCGCGTACCACGACTACGCTCTCGGCAGACCTGAGGACGCGAGTGACGCCGTGCCAGTTCGGAGGTGATCCCGATTGCTCTCAGTGCGGCTGCATGGCGTCGGCAGGATTGCACGCCCTTGCGGAGCACCGACTCATGTCAATGCTTCGCGTTGGGGATCTCTTCGACCTTTCATTCAAGCTGGGCAACACGATCTGCGGGCACAAGGAAATTCCGCAAGTATCGCGGGCGGTGCGCAAATCCAAAGAACTGGTTACGCTTCCACCCAGTTCCGGCGCTCGATGAAGGTTCGCGGCTCGTAAGTCTGCCCTTTGGCGAGACGCCGGTCTTCGCGCCTGGAACTCCAGAGCAGCACCGGACCGAGGACAATTCTCGAGAGGCGTGCCACGCCACCAAACTCGCGTTCGATCTCGCGTCGCAGAGTGCGGATTCGTATCGCAACGGATTCGTTCGCTCCACGCAAGCGCTTTTCCATGGCCCACAATGCGGCGTTATAGGTTCCTTTCAACTGGTGCATTTCCCAGTGGAAGCGTTCGCGAACGCGCGGGTCGGGGTAATTCTTGTAACGCTTCCACCCCTGCAACATGGTTTCGCAAATTCGGAAGATGCTGGGGCCGTTGCACTCGAAGTCGCGGAGAAATGCCCAGTCGAGGAATTTCTTGGACTGCTCGCGCGAGATGGCCGCGTGCTCGAAGTTGAACTTGAATTGGCCGTGAATATCGGCGAGGTCGATTCCCGGCAACATGCGTCCCTGCTCCTCCATTTCGGCGTAGAGCGGGGTACCAGGGACGGGCGTGTAGAGCATGAACTGATGGAAATCGGTGTGGTGCGCGACAGCGTAATCGATCTCTTCCCGAATGTTCTCCGGGGTGTGATGTTCGAGGCCGACAATGGTGGAGCCGAGCAGCTTGATTCCGTGCTTGCGGAGTTCGGCCGCGAGCGCATGCGTGTCGGTGTCTTTCAGCTTGGAATAGCTGGATTTCGGCGATTCGAGTCCCATCCAGATCCAGGAGATGCCCAGTTGCACCAGCTCTTCATAGGAATACTTCTTGATCGCGTTCGCCGAGGAGAAGACATAGAGGGCCCAGCTCCGATTGTCGGCCTTCATGAGTTCCAGCAACCGCAGTGCGCGCGGGCGATTCAGCAGAAAATTTTCGTCCATGATGAAGAACGAGCGCGTGTTCAGCCGTTGCTCGCTGTCGCGCATTACTTCGTAGAGTTCGTCGCCGGAATGCAGGAAATCGACGTATTTACCTTTGCCGCCAAAGAAAGAGGAGGTGGTGCAGAAGTTACAACCAAGGGGGCAACCGACCGAGGGAACGACCGTCGCGGCTGTAGAGCGCGCGTTATCGGGAACCCTGATTCCCATCACGCGCATGTCGAAGGCGGAGACAAGCGCGGGGTGACGAATGGGTGCGTCCGGGTTTTCGCCGAGATAACGCCGCATCCAGGAGATGCCTTCGCCTTTGACGATGTGATCGGCATCGATCATGCGCGAGAGACCGGGGACGGCGGCGACGTGGCCGCCGATGATGATCGTCGATTTCGGCGATAGCTTGCGGATGCGCTTACACATCTCGCGTACCTTGCCCACGTTGGCGATGATTCCGGAGATGCCGACGACGTCGTAGTCGTGCGCCTGCAGCTCTTTCTCGAAGGATTCCAGCGTAGGGAAGTCGAGGACGGTGCAGGGGGCGCTGATGTTCTGCTGGATCATCATGATGCCCCAGGAGCGGTGGAACATGCGGAGCGAAAAGCTACCCTGCGATCGGGTGACCTGGTTGTGGTATAGCTCCATCGGGTTGATGGCGCGGCTGCCGTAAGAGTCATCCTGCGCGTAAGGGCCGAACACGGACGAAAGAAGAATGCGTGCCTGGGTGCCTTTGGGGTGGCGGGGAAAAGCCTGAGTATCGATTACATTCAGCATCACAGTTAAAATCGTAAGACTGACGCAAGAGGTTCTCAGTGATGCGACAGAAGTATTACAAACCACAAGTACCTGTCCACCACAGTCACAGAGGATTTTCGACGAACTGCAAAACGGGTTCCAGAGCGGTTTTGCGTCCACTAGCTGGGTGTTTCCGTGGTGAATCGCGCCTTACGACTTTTGACGTAGTTCGCTGTTTGGTTGCCTGATCCTCAGAAAATAAAGGCCACGCTGACCACCGCAACACGGATGGCATCTAAGGGTTTAGACCATTAGCACATTTCGCCTAGACAGAGAACAGAAGAGACCTCGCAAGGGAGGGCCGAGTCCCTGCGAACTGTGGGAGGGAAACTCGATATGAAGTTCAATAGAATTTTGACGGCTTTTGCGGGATTGGCGCTTGCGGCTGTGATGACTGTGCCGGCCGTCGCGCAGGACCATGACCGCGACAACGGCTGGAAGAACAACAGGAACTACCAGCACGATCGCAACTGGCGCAAGAACCACGACAGAGACCGCGACCGTGATCGTGATCGTGACCATGATCGCCGTTACCGGAACAACGGCTACTACAACAACGGTTACTACAACAATGGCTACTACAACAACGGCCGGTATTACCCGAACGGCGCCTATAACCGTGGATATTACCCGAATAGCGGGTATTACCCGAACGGTGGGTATTATCCGAACAGCGGGTATGGCTACGGCAACGGAAACGCTTTCCAGAGCGGCTACCAGACCGGATTGCAGTATGGGCAGCATGACCGAGCGGTAGGTAAGCCGTTCCGTCCGACGGACGCACAGGTGTACGAGGATGCGAGGGGGTTTGGTGGAGTGAACAAGCAACAGTTCCGCCAAGGCTACCAGCAGGGCTACCAGCAGGGGTACGGAGTTCAGGGTGGCTACGGCTATGGGCGGTATTAAGCAACTTGGGTAGAGTTCAGGCGGCCGAATCGGCCGCCTGATTTATTGCCGCAACGTTTTTGGGCAAACCGCTTTCCCATATTCGAATCCAACTGCGTGCCTTGTGCGGAGGATTCGATGAAAGTGCCTTTCCTGATTGGCCGCCTCATGTTTGGTGGTTTCTTCATTTACAACGGAATCAATCACATCGTGAACCGTAAGCAGTTGGCCGAGTACACGCGGTCCAAGAGCGTTCCTAAGGCGGAAGCAGCCGTGGTCGCAACCGGCGCCATGATGCTGGTGGGCGGAGCAAGTGTCGCGCTGGGGATAAAACCGAAATTGGGTACGCTGGCGATTATGGGTTTCCTGGGAGGCGTAGCGCCGGTTATGCACGACTTCTGGCACGCCAAGGATCCCAACGAGCAGCACATGCAGATGGCGCATTTTGCGAAGAACCTTGCCATGGCCGGAGCGGCGATGGCGCTCATGGGCGTCGAAGAGCCATGGCCCATCAGCGTGCCGGTGCTGCAGCCGAGCGTCCGCCAACAGTTGGAAGGCGCCTGGAAAGGCAATGCTGCAGCGTAAGGCCCCCCTTAAGGGGCAAAATGGAACGCCGTGATTTTCTGGTGGGCACAGCGGCAGCCGTCACGAATGCCGGGAAGCTGAAAGGCGAGATGCTCTACCGGCAACTCGGCAAGACCGGTGTGGAAGTCTCGGCGACCGGGCTCCGGCGGCGAGGTGCCGGAAGAAGAGAAACTGGCACCCGCGGCGTAAAACCTCCAGCAGCGTAAATCCTGAATCGCGGACTTGTTGCTCTAAAAAACCAGCGCATTTCGTGTCAAAACCAGTGCTAAAATCCAGCTCAGAACCTATGTCTCAGCTACGCAGACGTCTCGCCTTCCTATTGCTGTTTCTCGTCTCCATTGCTGCGTTTGCAGAGGACAAGCCGGAAAACAAAGAACTGGCTAAGAAGATCGATGCCATCCTGGCGCAGCCCGATGTGGCGCGCGGGTTCTGGGGCATCGAGATCAACAATCTCGATACCGGCAAAACGATCTACTCGGAGAACGCGGACAAGTTGTTCACGCCGGCATCCAATACCAAGCTGTTCACGACCTCGGCGACGCTGGCACTGATCGGTCCCGACTACCGGTTCCACACAACGGTGGAGACCACGGGGACGCTGGACAAGTACGGACGGCTGGACGGCGATTTGATCCTGATCGGGCGCGGCGATCCGAACCTCTCCGGCCGCGACCTGCCCTACAATCTGAAGACCGAGCGCTCGCAATCGCCAACGCACGTGCTGGAAGAACTGGCGGACCAGATTGTCGCCAAGGGCGTGAAGGTCATTGATGGCGATGTAGTTGGGGACGACACATACTTCCCCTACCAGCGGTACGGCGAGGGATGGTCGCAGGACGACCTGATGTGGGACTGGGGCGCGCCTGCGAGCGCGATCACGGTCAATGACAACGTGCTGTTTCTCTCCGTGAAGCCGGCGACGCATCCGGGCGAACGTGCCTTCATCGACCTGCTACCCTTCTCCGACTACTACAAGATCGAGAATCGCATTATGACAACGCCGGCGGGAACCGGGCCGAGGAAAATAGTTCTTCTGCGCGAGCCGGGCTCGAACGAAATCCTCGCGTGGGGCAACATCCCGGTCGATGACGTAAGCGGTCACTCGGAAGCGATCGCGATCGATGATCCGGCGAAGTTCGCGGCACAGGAGTTGCGGCAGCTTCTGCAGGAGCGCGGCATATCGATCTTCGGGCATTCCAAGGCACGTCATGCGGACCTGGCATCGCTCTCGACGTTCAGCGTTACAGCGTTCGCGCCGTCAACAGGCGGCGGCGACTCCCGTCCGCCGAGCACCCCGGCAACGATCGTCTTCGCCAATCACGTATCGACGCCGATAATCCAGGACCTGCGGGTGATCAATAAGGTGAGCCAGAACCTGCACGCGGAACTGATGCTGCGGCTGCTGGGCAAAGAGAAGGGAACGTCGGGGACGATCGATGCTGGGCTCGAAGTGGAGCGCGGATGGCTGAATACGATAGGCATCACGCCTGACGAGTACGTTTTCTTTGACGGCTCGGGCCTCTCGCGCGAGAACCTGGTATCGCCGCGCGCCATCGTCACGCTACTGACATATATCTCGAAACAGCCTTGGGCAAAGGAATTTGAAGACACGCTTCCGGTCGGCGGCGTGGATGGCACGCTGGTGGACCGCTTCCGGACGCCGCAACTCACGGGCAAAGTTCACGCCAAGACCGGATCGCTGGGGCACGTGAACGCGCTCAGCGGTTTCGCAACCACGGAGAAGGGAGAACACATCGTCTTCTCCATCCTCGCGAATAATCACATGCTCACCGACCGCAGGGCGCTGGAAACGATCGACAGCATAGTTACTGCGGTGGTCGAGGACTCCAAAGCAAAAAAGGATTAACGCAAAGAACGCAAAAGAAACTGCACCTGGGTGTTTAAGTTGTTTTTTGCCTTTGCGTCCTCAGCGTTTCTCTTTCAGTGGCGGCGGAGATCTCGCGGATGGGGTTCGGTGATCGCTCGCTCGCCTATGGCGTCGAAGTAGATCGTTGCATCGCCTAACGAGACGGCAATTTTCTTTGCGGCGGCGCGCTCGCTTTCGAAGCAGCGGTTGCAGAGACAGTCGAAATTGTGGCGGGTGCCGTCGGCGCGTTCCGAAGTGATCGCTAACACATGTCGCACGTGTGCATGGCAGACGCTGCACTTCGCGCCGCCATGAATGCAGAACTGTAGTTCCGCGAAAGCGCGCATCAGGTCGTACTTGGCGTGCTCGTCATTCTGATCTTTCTGGCAGCGGCTGAGGGCTTCAAGGTAGTCGTGCATGTCTCGGGGACTGAGGGTGTTCTTTCTTACTGACATAGGCGCCTCGGGAGAGTTGGGCTATTGCAGCACGAAGGGCATCGGGGAGCAAGTGGGAAAGAAGTCTTATTTGTATTCTATCGATGTCGCAAACTGGTAATGGCCTTTTCAGAGTAATTTTCCAAAACAACCGCGCAGATGCGCTCGGACGGGTCGCGGGCGAGAGATTGCAGACGAGAATCGTCGTCGGGTGTGCCGCAGACTTCGCAAAAAAATCGTGTACCGAGCGGCGTCTATCGGGTGAGGACGATATCGGGGAGAGGGCCCGGATTGATCGTGAACGAGAGCATCGCGTCTTACGTCCTCGGTGCTCGCGCTCTTCCCCGCCTTGCTCCCGCGGCGCTAACTGCGCCCGACGTCGCGGGCGGCTTGCGCGTACCTTCGAGGAGTTCCTTCAGGACGGTTGCGTTGTTCTTATCGAGGTTGCGCGAGGCGAATAGCAGGGTGACGCGATCGCTGGCTTCGGCCAGGTCGTAGAGTTCTTCGAGGGCGGCGGTTGCTTCGGGGCCGCGAAGTTCTTCAAGATATTTCTTGCGGAAGGCGAGCCATTGCGAGGGGCGCGCATGATACCACTTGCGAAGGTCGTCGGACGGCGCGAGGGCTTTCAGCCATGCTGTGAGCTTCGCCGCATCCTTGCTAAGGCCGCGTGGCCAGAGGCGATCGACGAGCACCCGGGCTCCGTCGCTGCGCAGAGGTGTGTCATAGATGCGCTTGATGCTGATCGCCATGGGCTATCATGTTACATCGGATTCATGGTCATGGCTCATTACCACCGGTACGGCTGGGCTGTACTAGTGTCATTTCTCTTGTTATTTGGCTGCGAGATGCAGCGCCGCAAGTCGGACGCCGAACTCGGGCTGAACCCGCAACAGGCGCGCGGGCGCCGCGTCTTCGACCGCGATTGCGCGCGCTGCCATGAAGCGTATTCCTCGCGCGGACTGCAGGGGCCGAGCCTGGAAGGTATTTTCAGGCGTAAGTATCTCCCCAGCGGAATGCCCGCGAACGACGCTCGCGTTTCCGACGTGATCCTGATGGGAAGGGCGAAAATGCCGAGCTTCCGTCCAGCGCTGACGGACCAGGAATTGCAGGACCTGATCGCGTACCTGCATACGCTGTAGTTGAGCCGAGACTGCGAATCGAAGCCTCGTGCTTCGCGCATTTTTGTCACTCGCATCGCAACGCGACGATGGGGTCGACCTTGGTTGCCCGAAGGGCGGGGATGTAGCTGGCCAGCACCGCGACGGCCGCCAATAGTGCCGCGACAGCGATAAATGTGAGAGGATCGCCGCTGCCGACGCCGAACAGCAGGTTGCGCATGACTCGCGTAACCCCGAATCCGACCGCCGCCCCGAGCACGATGCCTATGCCGGCCATGCGCAATGCGTCGCGCAGCACCAGGCCCAGAACCGTTCTCTTGCGCGCGCCAAGCGCCATGCGAACGCCGATATCATGCGTGCTCTGTCCGACGAAGTATGACATTACGCCATAAATTCCGATGGCGGCGAGCGCCAGCGCCAACACGGCGAAGGCCCCGAGCAGCAGGCGCAGAAAGCGGCGAGCGAGCAGGGAATCGCGGATTACATCCTTCATGCTCTGTTCGTCGTAGAAGACCATTTTGCCGTTAATGTCGTCCACTGCTTGCTTGAGCGCGGGAACGAGAGCGTAAGGATCTCCCTGCGAGCGAGCTACGAAGTCGGAGCCGCCGGAGATCAAGTCCATGATGGCGTCCGGAACCTGGCGGAACTGGAGGTACATCTGCGAACGAACCTTCGCGGTGGCGTCGGAGTCGAGGCCCCACTGGCTGACGTGGCCGACGACCCCGACGACTTCGCACTGCATTTTGATCAACTCGAGATTGATGTGCTGGCCGATGGGATCCTGGTTGGGAAATGCCCTGCGCTGGAACTCCTCGTCGATGGCAACGGCACAAGGTGTGTTCTCGCGATCCTGCTCGGCAATGAATCGGCCGCGAAGCAGCGGTATGCGCATGATGTCGCGGTAGTCAGGGTTGACGGCATAGAGCAGCGCCAGATCCATCTGGCTCTGTTCTACGGGTTTCGTGCGCCCCTCGACCCAATAAGGCACTTCGGTATCTCCCCTCATTGGAACAGCGCCGGTGGCTACGCTGACTGCCTGGACCCCCGGAACAGTTCGCAATCGCTCCACAGTCTCTGCGTAGCCGCTTCGTATGGCCGCGGGCGTGCCGTGTACGGCAGGCGATCCGGCGATGGAGAACAGCAGCACATGGTCGGGGTCGAAGCCGGGACTAACGGTCCACAAGCGCGACATGGTGCGGATCATCAGTCCGGCGGAAACGGTAAGCACGAGCGCGAGTGCGACCTCGACGCTGACCAGCGCGCGCTGGAAACCATGACGCGCGACTTTGCTTCGCCCACCTTCCTTGAGCGTCTCGTTGAGGTTGAGGCGCGAACTCTGGAGCGCGGGTGCGGCACTGAATAAGAGGCTTGCCGCGACTGAAACGAGAGCAATGAATGCCATGACGGGCAGGTCGAGGCGGATGAGATCGGCGCGGGACAACTGGCTGGTGAGCCTGACGATGAAGATCTTGTTGATGACCCAGGCGACAGCAACACCAAGTGCTCCGCCGCCGACGCCCAACACCAGGCCTTCGGTGAGCAGTTGATGCAGAATCCTGCCGCGCTGCGCGCCGATGGCGACGCGGACGGCGAATTCGCGGCGACGCCCGGTTCCGCGCGCCAGCAGCAGATTGGCAACGTTGGCACACGAGATGAGGAGAACGAAACCGACGGCACCGAACAGGAGGAGGAGCGGACGGCGAGCGTCGCCGAGGATGTCATCGCTCAGCGAGAGCGCGAAGATTCCTTTATCTTTGTCCTCCTTCGGGTACTCGCGCGCTAGATTCGCGGCGAGTCCATCGAGTTCGGCTTGGGCCTGCTGGATGGAGACGCCGGGCTTGAGACGTCCGACGACCCGCATGCC
The DNA here is from genome assembly GCA_032252755.1 of Terriglobia bacterium. Lineage (NCBI taxonomy): Bacteria > Pseudomonadati > Acidobacteriota > Terriglobia > Terriglobia bacterium. The sequence continues at coordinate 194,422 of JAVUPY010000070.1, read as the reverse complement.
CATGCCGACGCCTCGATCCTGGAACAACGGTTCGGTCCACTGGCCGATGGGAACGACGACGGAGATTCCGTCCAACAAGAGATCGTCGCCCGGAATTACGCCGATAACCGTGAATAGTCTCTCGTTGAGTGTGAGCGTGGAACCTAGTACCGCCGGGCTGCCTCCGAAGCGCCTCTTCCAGAAGTTGCTCGTGAGCAGTACGACCGGAGCACCGCCGCGCCGATCCTCGTCGGGAGTGAAGGTGCGACCAAGCAGCGGATTAATGCCGAGGACGGAGAAGATTGTGGCCGACACCATGTGTCCGCGCAGACGTTCGGGATTGGCCCGACCGGTGAGGTTGAAGTTCTCGTTTCGGTAGGCAGCCAAACGTTCGAAGGAGCGGCTGCGCTCCTGCCAGTCGAGAAAGTTGGGATAAGAAACCGAACCCTCGACAAATTGCGGCATGCTCGTATAGAGCATGACGAGACGATCAGCTCGAGGATAAGAAAGAGGACGGAGGAGAACGCCGTTCACGATGCTGAACATGGCGGCATTGACGCCGATGCCAAGCGCAAGCGTGATGACCGCGATTGTGGTAAAGGCAGGAGTTTTCCGCAGCGAACGGATACTGTAGCGGATGTCTTGCAGCAACGTCTCCATCGGACAGCCCTCCGGAAGAACCATCAGGCCCAAAGTCACTACCCCACTACTTTTCAGCACGGAACTCTAACGGCAACACGGCCGCGGTTCTGTGACCTGGCGCACAGGCCGGTGCTCAGCCAAGGCTGTTTGGCAGCTTTGAATCGCCAGCCAACTAACCGGCATCGTAAAATAGAAGATTCATGGCGACTCCTGACCTTATCCAGATTGATGTTGCCCCGCGGGTGCGGACACCCAAGCCTGCGTGGCTGCGCGCCAAGGCGCCCATGGGCGAGAACTACCACAGCCTCAAGAAGTTGGCGCGCGGGCTGAACCTGCACACGGTTTGCGAGTCGGCGCAGTGCCCGAACATCGGCGAGTGCTGGAACCACAAGACCGCGACCTTCATGCTGCTGGGCAACACTTGCACGCGGCGGTGCGGGTTCTGCGCGGTGCCGAAGGGACGGCCGGAGGCGATCGATTTCGACGAGCCCCGGCGGGTGGCGGAAGCGGTCGAGGCGCTTGGGCTGAAGTTTGCCGTGGTCACCAGCGTGAATCGCGACGACGACAACTACGGCGGCGCACGCGTTTTCGCCGAAACCATCCGCCAAATTCACCGGCGTGTGCCGGATTGCAGCGTCGAAGTGCTCATCCCCGATTTCCAGGGCATTGAAGAGTGCCTGCGCATCGTGCTCGAGGCCAAGCCGCAGGTGCTGAATCACAACACCGAGACGGTGCCGCGACTCTATCGCGCGGTGCGATCCGGGGCTCGCTACCAGCGCACGCTAGACCTGCTCGGTAACGTAAAGAAGATCGACCCGCATATGACCAGCAAGACGGGCGTCATGGTCGGCATCGGCGAGAGTTCGGATGAACTGCTCGACGTTTTCCGCGATCTCGCCGAACGCAAAGTTGACATCCTCACTATCGGCCAATATCTGCGACCTTCGCGCGATCACCTGCCCGTCGCGCGGCTGTATCCGCCGGAGGAGTTCCAGTACCTCAAGGAAGAGGCTCTGAAAATTGGCTTTCGACACGTCGAGTCGGGTCCGCTGGTGCGGTCGTCGTATCACGCTCACGAACAGGCGGAGAGCACGTACGGGGCGACGACGACGAGTCCTGCGAGATAACTTCAAAAGATTAGAGTGCTGACCCACGTCCGCGATAGCCGTGGGGCACCGAGCTATCCTAATTCCCGCGCTTCGTCGGCACAATCGTAGAGACGGTTGAGGTCAGGATCGGCAGTTGGTTTCCGAGGCTCAGCACGAGACCAATTGCCAGCCCAGCATGGGGCAGAGTGGCATAAGTCAAGCCGTTTCTTGCCGGCTTCGGTGCTGCGCAACATGCATTACCGCTTGTACCGGGTAATCGCCCTGCGTGGGTGATCGCCGACGATGGCACATCGCTGCGGCGTTGAACCGCGCGCTTGTACTCCGAAAACTGTTCCGCTGCGCGATTTCGCGCAGACGGCTCACCTCACCCATTATGGTTGTGAAGTCGTAAGCAGTTTTCGATTCAGTTTTCCGCGGAGAAGGCTTGAGCAGGAAGCCGCCGACGAGAATCGCCGCGGCGATTACGGCAAGGACGATGGGATATGCGTGCTGTCCTGCGTAGAACTTCATAGCGCTGTAGTGTACACATTCAGCCACGGAGCGCGGCACTCTCACGACCTGCGACAGAGTAACGGCAGGTGCGAGATTGCATCGAAGGTCACCCCCGTGCGAAGCTGATAGGGGTCAGCCCGTCAGAATCACTTCTGCGGATCTCAAGGAACAACTTCGGATGCAATATTCCGTTCATTTTGTACTGTGGCTCTTCGGAGCTTCGTGTGTTGCCGGCTTCTTCGGCGCGCTGCTCGGGGTGGGTGGTGGCATTTTCATTGTTCCAATGATGGTGCTGGCATTTCATCTGCCGATGAAGGTCGCGGTGGCCGCAAGCATTGTGTCCGTTATCGCGACCTCGAACGCGGGGGGATCTTCTTACGTGGACCAGCGCATCACCAACCTGAAGCTGGCCATGTTCCTGGAAATCTTTACGACTGTGGGCGCACTTTCCGGCAGCGTGCTGGCGCTTTTCCTCCATGAAGGGGTGATGGCGCTGATATTCGCGGCCCTTCTCGCGTACATGGCCTATGCCGCATTTTCTACGCGCAACCTGGACGACCAGAGGATCAAGGCCGGGGAATTCGCCAATGCCAAGTCGGATCGGCTGACCCACTACCTGGAGCTCCGCGGAACCTACCACGATCTGGCCGCCAATCGCACCGTGCCCTACGTCGTGAACGGATCGTTGATCGGCGCCGGCATCTCTTTTCTCGCTGGTATTGCGTCTGGGCTGCTGGGAGTGGGCGGAGGAGTACTGAAGGTTTCGGGGATGAATCGCTACATGAACGTGCCGATGAAGGTGGCGGTCGGAACCAGCAAACTGATGATCGGAGTGACGGCGGCCGTGGGTTCGATCTTATTTTTCATGGCCGGTTTGATTCATTTTGTAGTGGTCGGACCCGTGGCGATAGGCACGACGACCGGTGCAACGATAGGTACGACGGTCATGAACCGCTTACACAGTGTCGCTCTGAAATGGCTGTTTGCGGCCCTGATGGTCTATCTCGCTTACGGCATGTTCGCCCGCGGGCTCGAGACGCAATTCCACCTTCACTTGCCGAACCTAGGTTGATGAGAGACATGGCACAAGATACGGAAATCGCGAACCCACCGACCTCGACCGAAGAGAACGTTTATTCCGTTGTCTACTACGCCCTGCTGGGCGGAATGATCGTCAGCTCTATCCTGTTCGCGATCGGGATTATTCGCGCGCTCATGCACCCGGCGTACTATCCGCTGGATCCCGCCTGGGTACGCTCCCATTACAGCTTCTCCTGGGTGATGCACGGGCTTGTGGCGCTGGACCCGGTGGCGCTGATGATGGCCGGGGCGGTATTGCTGATCCTGACTCCGGTCGCTCGCGTAATTGTCTCTATCTACGCCTTCTCGGTTGATCGTGACTTCAAATTTGTGGTCATTACCGGGATTGTCTTCCTCGTTATGGTTCTGACCGTAGTTGCGGGCCTACTGGGCCTAAAGTAGGCTGGCCGGGAGAACTCCCGGTCTCGGTCCCGAAGCCCTCCTCCTGCTGGCCCAGAACTCCCGGTGGTGTTAAACTCCTTACTTGCCAACAGCTTATAGAATCTGAGATTGTATTGGGCATTCGAGGACAGGAACTACCATGACCAAAGCCGACCTGATCGAAGAGGTATCTCGACTGGCAGAAGTGACCCGGAAGGACTCCGAAGTCATCGTCGAAACGATTTTCGACAGCGTAGTGCGTGCGCTTCGCGCCGGGGATAAGATCGAGATCCGCGGCTTCGGCAGTTTCCGCACCCGCCAGCGCAAAGCCCGCGTCGGCCGCAATCCCAAAACCGGCGACCGCGTCGAAGTGCCGCCCAAGAAAATTCCTTTCTTCAAGCCCAGTAAGGAGTTGAAGGACGTCGTCAACGAGAGCGAGGCGACACCTGCAGCAACTCCGAATCAGCCGGAGTAAAGAAGTTCCGAGCTCCCGGTTAAGGCGCGATTCGATCGCGCCATTTGTTTTTGGGCACCTTTCGATGGTTCAGCCGTCAACTGGGAACTGGGAACTTGTTTTCTACGAAAAACTAAGAACCGCCTTTAATTCCTACGGCCGCCATCATCCTCCCTGTCACATGCTCTTTACGGTGTGAGAAGAAGATATCGGTTCGACACGCGGTGCACAGGTTCAGTGCTTCGATGTTCTGCTCCGGCACGCCGGCATCGACAGCCTGACGCGTGTTGGCCTTGATGAGATCGAGATGCGGGACTTTAGGCAGTTCGCCATGGCCGGGTGCGCGCTGGTTGAGGAAGAGCAGCGGATATTTCACGTGCAGGGAATGCGAGTCGAAAACCTCTTCGATGAGTTCATCCGCATAGGAGAACTGCGAGTGGAACTGTTCGAGGACTTCATCTCCGACCTGGTAGCAGCAGACACTGATCCCGGCGCCGATGGCGACCAGGATGTCAGAGGGATCGCTGCCGAATTGGCGGCGCATCTCGCCAATTCCTTTCTGTAAGATGCGCTGCATGGTGCCTCGCCACCCCGCATGAAAAACTCCCACGGCACGGCGCACCGGGTCGACAGCGATTACCGGAATGCAATCGGCGACTTTCACCGCAATCAGCACTCCGGGAGTGTTGGTGATCAGTCCGTCACCAGCCGCAGGGTGGGGTTCTGAGCAGCTGACGCGGTGAACGATCGGGGAGTGAATCTGATGCGTCTGCACCAGTGGCCAGAGATGGCCGTCGGTTTGAGCCCCGAGCGCGCGCGCAAACAACTCCCGATTCCGCGCAACGTTCTCGTGAGTGTCTTCCTTCGTGACGCCTAGATTTAACTGGCGTCGACCGTACTCGGAAGTGACGCCGCCCTGGCGCGTGCTGAAACCGTGTACCAGCCAGGGGAACTTGCCCAGAGACTTCGCTCGAAGAATCTGCAGTTTGCCCGTCTTGGGCGCAGGGCCGGATCGCTCCCGATCTCTCTTTGCGCGCTGCTGCTTGATTGCATACGGCGCGGCCATGGGCGCCTTGCGGCTAAAACCGGCATCGGCGAGGCTGGTTTCGATTTCGGCAGTGCTGAGGGAGCGCTTGGCTGCGCGCCTTTTTGGGACATTGCGCTTGGACACCATGGTCTTGGATTTCCGGATGGAATTGCCCACATAGCGATTCTACCGTAGCGCCTTGTTCCGTCCTTCCGCTGGCCCGATCTTCGGTTCGCCGGTTGCCTTTCCCGTTTCTTGCCCGCTGCCGTTTCGCTGGACTACACTCTTAATAGAATGTACGAGGACTTTCGGGTAAAAGACCGCTGGAGTGGCCAGGACGTTCATTGTCTCTTCCAGGCCATAATCACCGCCATTTCGACTCGCCATGCCGACGCCGTGGATGTGAAGTTCCTGGCCGGCGGACGGCCGGTTTGGATCGCCCTGCCGCATACTGCGTGGGGCGAATACAACAAGCGCTCGGGGAAGGTCATCACCGATCCGCTCGCGGCGCAAATCGCGGGACATTTCCTGAAAACGGCAATTGAAAGCGGCGAAGAGGATGGCCGCGAGATGTACAACCTGACCGTTGCCGAAACCTTAGAGCACCTTGACGCGGTAGTACGCGAGTATGCAACGGCAGGTGTGGGGTAGGGTATCGAACAAATAGAGTACGCCCAGGGGTGAGCTAGGTCACCTCCGTGTGTAATAGCAGGTGCTTCCCCTTGCGTGGCGGCTGACCAGAATCGTATGGTTCTTCATTTCCATCTCGACGCGCGTCCCTGAACCACGTTCCCATTTCCGCGCCTTCGAGCAGTGGGAATCTTTTCCGGCCCCGCACCCGGTTTCCGGGTCCACTTCATACGTGCTTTTGCAGGAGACGCTTTTATGGCAAGCATTACCGAGGCGACGCCGAATGTTGGGAACATGCCGATCAGGCACGAGAAACTTGTCCGCTGGGTGGACGAGGTAACCCAACTCTGCAAGCCGAGTAGTGTTTACTGGTGCGACGGCAGCGAAGCGGAATACGAGAACATGCTTCGCCTCATGGTGCATGCCGGAACAGCTGTCCGGTTGAATCCTGAGAAGCGTCCCAACAGCATCCTGGTACGCTCAACTCCCGCCGACGTTGCGCGCGTGGAAGACCGCACCTTCATCTGCTCAGTGAAGGAACAGGATGCGGGGCCGACGAACAACTGGCGTGACCCTTCGGAGATGAAGTCGGTTCTCCGCCGGCTGTTTACCGGTTGCATGATGGGCCGGACACTCTACGTGATTCCTTACAGCATGGGGCCAATCGGCTCGCCGATCGCGAATATCGGCGTCGAACTCACCGATTCACCTTACGTCGTCGCCAACATGCACATCATGGCGCGTGTCGGTAAAAGAGTTCTTGAAGTGCTCGGGACCGACGGCGCGTTCGTTCGTGGGTTGCATTCCGTGGGAGCGCCGCTCGAGTCCAATGCCGCGGATACACCGTGGCCGAACGATCCGACCGAGAAATACATCTGCCACTTCCCGGAAACGCGCGAGATCTGGTCATTCGGTTCTGGCTATGGTGGCAACGCGCTGCTTGGGAAGAAATGCCATGCGCTTCGCATCGCGTCCGTTCAGGCACGCGATGAGGGCTGGCTTGCCGAGCACATGCTCATCCTGAAACTCACGAATCCGCAGGGCGAGTCAAAGTACATGACGGGCGCGTTCCCGTCCGCCTGCGGTAAGACCAATCTCGCCATGCTCATCCCGACGATCCCCGGATGGAAGGTCGAAACCGTTGGCGATGACATTTGCTGGATGAAGTTCGGCGAAGACGGGCGGTTGTATGCCATCAATCCGGAAGCCGGGTTCTTTGGGGTCGCGCCGGGCACCAGCATGAAGTCGAACGCCAACGCGATGCTCACGGCATCGAAGAATTCGATTTTCACCAACTGCGCCGTCACGCCCGAGGGCGATGTCTGGTGGGAAGGCATGACGGATGAAAAACCGGCGCACCTGACTGATTGGCTGCGTCGCTCCTGGACCCCGGCCAGCGGGCGCAAGGCGGCACATCCCAACGCTCGCTTTACGACGCCAGCACGGCAGTGCCCGGTGATCGCTCCCGAGTGGGAAGACCCGAAAGGCGTGCCGATCGACGCCATTTTATTCGGCGGACGCCGTGCGACAATCGTTCCGCTCGTCACGGAATCTTTCGACTGGCAGCACGGAACATTTCTTGGTGCGACCGCGAGCAGTGAAACTACGGCCGCTGCGGCCGGCAAGGTCGGTCAACTTCGAAGAGACCCCATGGCGATGTTGCCCTTCTGCGGTTATCACATGGGCGACTACTTCGCGCATTACCTCGAAATAGGCAGCAAGGCAGGCGCGAAACTGCCGAAGATCTTCTACGTGAACTGGTTCCGCACCGGTCCGAACGGCAAATTCCTGTGGCCGGGCTACGGCGACAACAGCCGCGTGCTGAAGTGGGTATTCGAACGAGTCGATGGCAAAGCTGGCGCTGTGGACACACCTATCGGACGATTGCCGCGACCGGAGGACATCGACACCGACGGCCTCGATATTGCGCCAGATGCAATGCGGAAGCTCCTTGAAATCGACGTCGAGGGCTGGCGCGCCGAGGTTCCGCTCATCCGCGACCATTTTTCGAAGTTTGGTTCGCGCCTGCCGAAGGGCATGAGCGAAGAAGTCGATAAGCTTGAGGCGCGACTGAGCAAAACGCGATAGGTACAAGGTTCAAGGTGCAAGAAGATCTATTTCTTGCACCTTTTGTTTCTTCTCCGGCACCCTCTGCCCCTTCTCAATTCCCGATCTAAGTTTTAGGATAGCTGGCACTCTGAAAAGGGAGGCGGCCCGCTCATGCAAAAACTCGTTCGTCGTGTGTTCTTTCTGTGTCTCTGCGCAATCGTTCTGATCGTTGTTCCAGCTTCCGCTCAGAAAAAGACTCCGGGTAAGGAAGGCCAGCCCAAAGCGCAATCCGCGGTGCAGCCGAAACCGGCGGAACAGCCAACGGCCGAAAAGAAAGAAGAGAAGAAGGAAGAAAAGTTTCACGGGATGCAGTATCGCCAGATTGGTCCATTCCGGGGCGGCCGTTCGCTGACGGCGGTGGGCATCCCGGGCGATCCCAAGGTCTACTACTTCGGCGCGACCGGTGGCGGAGTCTGGAAGTCAGTCGATGGGGGTGCAAGTTGGGCGCCCATCTTTGATAAAGAAGGAACCGGCGACATCGGCAGCATCGCCGTTGCCGATTCCGATCCCAACATTGTTTACGTCGGCACGGGCGAAGCCTGCATTCGCGGCAACACGTCGTTCGGCGACGGTGTTTACAAGTCGCTCGATGGTGGCAAGACGTGGAAGAACGTCGGCCTGAAGGACACGCAGGCGATCGGAAAGGTCATCATCAACCCCACGAATCCCGACATGGTGCTCGTGGCGGCGCTCGGGCATCCGTTTGGTCCCAACGAAGAGCGCGGAGTCTTCCGCACCACGGACGGCGGCAAGACCTGGCAGAAGGTCCTCTACAAGGACGAAAACACCGGCGCGGTGGATATCACCTTCGATCCCGACAATCCGCACATTCTCTTCGCGACGCTCTGGCAGGTGCGCCGGTTGCCGTGGACGCTAGACAGCGGCGGGCCGGGCAGCGGCATTTATCGCTCCGATGATGATGGCGCAACGTGGAAAGAAGTAACGGGCAAGGGTCTGCCCGAGAAGCCCTATGGGCGCGTTGGCGTCGCGGTCGCCGCAAATTCAGATCGCGTCTACGCGCTGATTGAAGCCAAGGACGGCGGCCTTTACCGTTCGGATGACGGCGGCAGCAAATGGCAACTGGTGAATCCCGATCCGCGTCTTCGTCAGCGCGCGTGGTACTACATGCACATCACCGCCGACCCGAAGGACAAAGACACCGTCTACGTGATGAACGTCGACTTCCACAAATCCACGGACGGCGGCCGCACGTTCAACAAGATCGATGTTCCGCACGGCGATAATCACGGCCTGTGGATCGACCCTGCGGATACGAACCGAATGATCGCCGTCAATGATGGTGGCGCGACGATCACGATCGATGGTGGCAAGAGCTGGACGCGCGAGGACAATCAGCCAACGGCGCAGTTCTATCACGTCACCACTGATAACCGCTTCCCCTATTACGTCTACGGTTCGCAGCAGGACAACACCACCGTCGCGATCGCCAGCATGAGCGACGACGGCTCGATTGGTCGTGAGGACTGGTATCCGGTGGCGGGCGGCGAGGCCGGTTACATTGCTGTCGATCCGACCAATCCCAACATCGTGTATGGCGGCGAATACCAGGGAAATATCACGCGATTCGACAAGAGCGACCAGCAAGCGAAGGAGATCAGCGTCTACCCCGTGGTTCAGGACGCGATGGGTGCTGCCGTACAGGAGCATCGCTTCCAGTGGACGGCGCCGATCCTGATCTCGCCGCACGATCACAATGTCATTTATCACGGTGGTGAGCGCCTGTTCAGGTCCAGCGACGGCGGCATACACTGGACGGCGATTTCGCCCGACCTGACGCGCAACGACAAGAGCAAGCAACAGGTCTCCGGTGGGCCCATCACAAAGGACGATACCGGAACCGAGTTCTACGACACGATCTTTGCAGTCGCGGAATCGCCTCAGCAAGCCGGAACCATCTGGTGCGGAACCGACGACGGGCTGATGCAGATCACGCGCGATGACGGCAAGACCTGGACCAACATCACCCCGAAAGATATGCCGGAATGGGGCACCGTCAGCCAGATCGACCTGTCACCGTTCGACAACGGAACGGCCTATGTCGCTGTCGACCGGCATCGTCTTGACGATCTGAAACCGTACATCTTCAAGACTACCGACTTCGGCAAGACCTGGACGACGCTGGTGAAGGGCATCCCCGAAGGCAGCTTCGTCCGTGCGGTCCGCCAGGATCCGAAGAAGAAGGGCCTTCTCTACGCCGGCACTGAAACCGGAATGTATATCAGCTACAACGACGGCCAGAGTTGGGAGAAGTTTCAGCTCAACCTGCCGACCGTCCCCGTGCATGATCTCGTGATCAAGGGCGACGACCTGGTGCTGGCGACCCACGGACGCGGCTTCTGGATTCTTGATGACCTGGCCCCGGTTCGCCAGGAGACCGGCGAGATCACGAAGCAGGATTTCCATCTCTACACTCCATCGATGGCTCTGCACACATGGGCGCGATCGGGGAAGGGCAATGCATACACGGGGACCAATCCACCCATCGGAGCGGTTTTCTATTATTGGGTGAAGGACAAACCGAAGGAGATGAGCCTGGATATCCTCAATTCCAGCGGGAAAGTTCTGCGCCACATCACGAGCAAGGACACCGGAGACCTGGAAGAGCCTCTCGATCCCGACGATGAGAAGCCGAAAAAGCTGCTTGATCCCAAGCCGGGGTTGAACCGCTTTGTCTGGGACCTGCGGCGCAATCCGATCGAGCGTCCGGCGAATTACTACCTGTTCGGCTACCAGGATGGCACCACGCTGCCGAAGGCGCTTCCGGGCAAGTACGAGGTTCGCATGACCGTCGACGGCAAAACCCAGACAGCACCTTTCGAAATTGCACTCGACCCTCGGGTGAAGGTTCCGATGGCCGATCTACAGAAGCAATACGATCTGGTGACGGCGATCCGCGGCGAAATCGAGCGTGTGTTCGCCACCGAGCGGCAGATCCACGATCTCAGGAACCAGCTCGCGGCGTTGCAACAGCGGTTGCCGAATACGCCGTCGCTGTTGCCTGTCGTTGATTCCGGCAAGAACCTCGACGCGAAGCTGGTTGCGATCGAAGATCAGCTTGTGAACTGGAAGATCAAGGCCAATGAGGACTCGCTCCAATACCCCGTGAAACTCGATGGCCAGCTTTCGGTGCTGGCCAGCTATGTCGGGTACGGCGATTCGGCCCCGACACAGGCCGCGCTCGACCGCTTCCAGCAACTCAAACAGGATGTCGATAAACAGGTTGCGGCGTGGAACTCGGTCGTGAGCACGGATCTCGTCGCTTTCCAGAACATCGCGCGCGAGCACAAGGTCGACGCTGTCGTCGTTCCGCAGCAGTTCGAGGCGAAGGGGGCGGTCGCAGGAGAGGGGAAATGACGGCAATTTACGAATGACGATTGCCGGATTGACGATTGAAAAATAGCCCCCGTCCAATTGACGGGGGCTCTTTTCGAGGATTTGACTACACTACTGGTACCGCAGCACCTCCAGCGGTTGCACGCGCGTTGCCCGGCGCGCGGGGATGAGGCAGGCGGCGCATGCCATCAGCATCAGCAGAATAGCCACCATCGTAAACGTCATCGGATCCGTGGCGCTCACACCGGACAACATGCTCGACATGACACGGGTCAGGAGCGCTGCTCCCAGCACGCCGATAGCGATTCCGATCAGCACCATCTTCGAACCTTGTTTGATGACCATCGCGAGCAAATCGGAAGGCTTTGCGCCAAGAGCCATGCGGATACCGATTTCATGCGTGCGCTGGCCGACGGCGTAGGACATGAGTCCATAGATGCCGATCATCGCCAGCAACAGCGCGAGCGCAGCAAAGGTCCCCATTAAGGTCATCGAAAAGCGCATCGACTTCAGCGAACCGGAGACGATGGACTCCATGGTCTCAGGATTTGCCATTACGACGTTCGAATCGTAGCTGGTCAGTACCTGGCGGATGCTGCTGATCTGACTGGCGGGGTCTCCAGACGTACGCACGAACACGCGGATGAACTGCGCCGTGGTCTGCGCCGAGTCCTCCGGCAACTGTGATACGGCGTAGAAAGCTTCGGTGCGCAGCGGCAGGGTAGAGCGCGGATCGAGACCCCACTGGTTCACGTGTCCGACCACGCCGACGATCCTGTAATCCAGTTTCATCGGCGTCTTGCCGGCATTGTTCTCGGTGTGGAAGACCTTGCCGATCGGGTCCTCGCCCGGATAATACTTGCGGGCGAACTCCTCATCGACAACGGCGACGCGTGGCGAGCTTGGCGTGTCCTCGTCGGTGATAAAACGCCCAGCCTTCAGTTGCAGTCCCATGGCCTTCAGGTAACTGGGTTCGACCACGTAGTCAATCAACCAGTTCATCTCCCAGGCGGACGAAGGTTTTGCCTGGCCATCTTTCCAGAACTGGTCTTCGTCATCGTTCTGGAACGGCGTAGCTCCTGCAGAATACGAAACGGTTTCTACCCCGGGAAGCGCGCGCAGACGTTCTTCAATGTCGCGATACTCGTTTCGAATCGTCTCGACCGGCGCCGAGAACTGTTGCGGCGGCAGAGCCATGGTGAATACGAGCACATGATGCGGGTCGAAGCCGGGATCCTCCTGCCAGAGGTGAAGAAGCGTCCGAATCATCAGTCCCGCGCCGACCAGCAGGACGAGAGCCATCGCGGTCTCGGCAACTACCAGCGCGCTCTGCGTCCGGTGATGCATTCCTGTAGTGCCGCGCGCATTTTCTTTCAGCGCCTCGTTCAGGTCCGGCCGGGAGATCTTCAGGGCCGGCACAAGGCCAAACAGGACGCCGGTCAGCAGCGATATGCCCATCGTGAACAGCAGAACCCGGAGATCGATTCCGATGTTTTCAGCACGGGGAATGGCTCTTGGCATGAGGTGCAGGGCGGCGTTGGTGCCGAGCACCGCCAGCAGGAGTCCGAGAGCGCCCCCGATGATGGCGAGAACGATGCTTTCCGTCAACAGTTGCCGGACGACCTGCTTGTGCGAGGCGCCCAGGGCGGAGCGAATCGCAAACTCGCGAGTACGCGCTGTAGATCGGGCCAGCATCAGGTTGGCAACGTTCGCGGCGCCGATGAGCAGGACAAAGCCGACCGCAGCCAGCAGCATGATCAACACCGGGCGGATCTCGCCGACCATGGCGTCATGCAGCGAAAGCATCGTGGTACCGAGGCCTTTATTCACATCCGGATATGCCGCTTCGAGGTCGCGCGAGACTTTCGACATATCTGCGCGTGCCTGCTCGAGCGTCATGCCGGGCTTCAAACGGCCGATCGCATCGAGTCCCCAATGGTGAATCCGGCCCTGGAAGCCAGGATCGTCGAAGGCTCCAACCGCTGTATAAACGTCGATATGACGGCCGAAATTCTGGATCGGCAGATGCAGCGAGTCGGGGACGACCCCAATGATCTGGTAGGTGTCGGCATCGAGGTGGAGTGTCTTGCCGATGACATCCGTCGCTCCCCCGAACCGCCTCTTCCAGAAACCTTCGCTGATCATGACCGTCTTCGGCCCTTGAGGCACGTCTTCTTCTGCCGTGAAGCTTCGACCAAGCAGCGGTTGTGCCTGGAGTATCGGGAAGAACTCGTGCCCAACCATTTCCGCCTGTACCTGCTCCGCTTCGCCGAGGCCGGTGAGGCTGTAGCCGGTCTGGCGGTACCCGGCGATCGCCTCGAAGGTGTGGTTCATGCGCTGCCAGTCGAGCAGGTTGTAATACGAGATGGAACCCCGCTCGAAGTTCGGCATGTTCTGGTAAAGCGTCACCAGGCGGTCGGAATCGTTGAACGGCAGCGGCCGCAGCAGTACACCGTTCAGCACCGAGAACACGGCCGTATTCGCCCCAATGCCGAGCGCCAGCGTGAGTACGGCAACCACAGTGAACCCCGGGCTCTTCCGGAGCATGCGAAAGGCATAGCGAACATCTTGGAGGACACGATCGAACATGGAACCTCACTCTACAGGGATCCAAAGCAATCCGAAGGCCAATGGGTGGCTGGATAAGCTCCTGTGAGGATTCAGGTTAGGTGGTTAGGTGCGAAATCGATTGGTCGGTGATGGACTTGATTGTCCGGAAGTGAACAGTGAAGAACTCGTACCACTCCATCCAGGGTACGAAGCCAAGCGTATAAGCCTATCTCACAATCCATCGCGTGTAGCTGGATCTCACCCAGTGGTTGCTCCGCTGTGCTCCCGGGTGTACATTCGCAAGTTTTAATCCTTCCTGCCTGCGAGGCAATCATGTTGCGTTGCGCCTTTGTGTCTGTTCTCCTCTTGGCCATGACCTTCACGGGCGTTGCCCAGGATCGCTCGTACGGGCGGTCGATGGTGATCACTGATCGCGGCATTGTTGCGACCAGCCAGTACCTGGCGTCGCAGGCCGGGGCGCAGATTCTCGCGCGCGGCGGTTCGGCGATCGACGCCGCAATCACAGCCAACGCCGTGCTGGGCGTCACCGAGCCGATGATGAACGGCATGGGCGGCGACCTCTTCCTCATCTACTGGGACGCGAAGACGGGCAAACTCTACGGACTGAATTCCAGCGGGTGGGCGCCACGCGGCCTTTCGATCGAATACCTGAAGCAGCGCGGAATCACGACCATGCCCGAACACGGCATTGACAGCGTGACGGTGCCCGGCGCGGTGGAGGGGTGGAGCGAGGCGCACAAACGCTTTGGCAAGCTGCCGTGGAAAGAGCTGTTCGGCCCGGCGATTTATTACGCCGATCACGGTTATCCCGTCGCCGAACTGGTGCACGGATACTGGCGGCGCGGCGCGCCCGTGTTTCAGAACGACGAAGCCAAGCATGTCTTTCTTCCGGACGGCAAAGTGCCCGAGGTCGGGCAGATGTTCACGAACAAAGATGTCGCGCAAGCGCTGCGACTGGTCGCCGATGGCGGAGCCGATGCGTTTTACCGTGGCGCAATCGCGAAGGCAATCCTCAAGACCGAGGCTGATGCCGGCGGCACGATGAAGGCCGACGATCTCTCGGAGTTCAAGGCCGAGTGGGTCGATCCGATCTCGATCGACTACCGCGGCTGGCGCGTGTACGAGCTTCCGCCGAACGGGCAGGGCATGGCTGCGCTGGAGATGCTCAACATTATGTCGAATTTCCAGCCCGACCCCGGCGGCCCGGAGGGCGCGGTCGAACTGCACAAGAAAATTGAGGCGATGAAGCTGGCATACTCGGACCTCTATCGCTACAACGGCGATCCGCGCTTCGCGAAAATTCCCGTCCAGGGATTGATCTCGAAGGAATACGCCGCCGAACGCGCGAAGCTGATCAATCCTGACAAGGCGAACTGCAACGTCGAGGCGGGAAAGCCGCCGTCCAGCGACACGACTTATCTTTCAGTCGTCGACAAGGACGGCAATATCGTTTCGCTGATTCAGAGCAACTACGATTATTTCGGTTCGGGCATAGCCGTTGAGGGCATGGGATTTTTCCTGCAGGACCGTGGCGCGCTGTTCCGGCTCGATCCTTCACATCCGGACGCGCTGGCTCCACGCAAGCGTCCGTTCCACACCATCATCCCGGCCTTCATGCAGCGCGGCGACATTCACATCGGCTTCGGCATCATGGGCGGCGCGAACCAACCTGTAGCGCACGCGCAGTTTGTTTCGGACGTGGTCGATTACGGAATGAATATTCAGGCGGCGCTCTCGGCGCCGCGATTTACCGTCCACGGCAGCAAAGTCGATTGCGGAGTTCCGATCGAGTCGCGCGTGAAGCCCGAGGTGATGCAGCAACTCAGGCAGAAGGGTCACGAACTGATCGTTGTCGGCGATTACTCCTCAGCGATGGGCCGCGGGCAGGCGGTCATCTACAACAGCAAGACGGGCATGAAGTACGGCGCCTCCGATCCGCGCGCGGATGGGAATGCCGAGCCGGAGCCGTTACCGGCAGCTGCCCTGCAATAGACCTCAGTTCTAACTATTTCGATGGGTACGCCATCAAGGCGAGCACTCGCTGCGCGAATGGCGAATAGACCAGCGCGGCACAGGCCGCGAATGCCAGCCCGATGCCGATCAGTTGGATGATGAGGAACGGCGAGGTCGCCCACAGAACATCCAGAACGAGAATCACCGGAAAGAGCTTTCGGAAATTCGTTCCGAGGTGGCGATAGTTGAATAGCGTTGCGTTGAGCGTGTACAGGCGCAACGGAATCCCAACAAGTGCGGAAACAAGAACTAGAGGAAGAATGAGGTTGGCGCCCAGGTGGATTTGGCCGGCGGTCCGTACGAGTTCGTCGAGACGCCACAAAGCAAGCGTGTAAAAGACCAGGTACATCGCTTGCAGCAGACCGAAGAGCGCACGGGCAATCGCAGGATTTGCCTGCGGAATTTCGGCTCCGCTGACCTCAACCGCGGGCGCCGGGGCCGGTGTCGGCGGTGCTTGTTCGGCAGTGACGCCGTTAGCGGCAACGCTTTGTACCGGCGCGATGAAGCGGTAGCCCCGCCGCGGCAGGGTTTCAATAAATCGCGGATTTGCGGCACCGTCGCCGAGGGTATCTCGCAATTTGTTAATCGCCGTGTTCAGGCTGTGGTCGAAATCGACGAACGTGTCCGAAGGCCAAAGGCGCTGGCGCAGGTCTTCGCGCGTCACGACCTCACCCGGGCGCTCCAGCAGCGAGACCAGCACCTGGAAGGGCTGCTCCTGCATCCGAAGCTTCCGCCCCTCGCGGAACAATTCGCCGGATTGCGGGTCCGCTTCGTACAGTCCGAACTTGTAACGCGCAACCTGCTGCTGGGACATCGGGCAAAGGATAACAAAAGATGTAGCTGGTGGCTGGTGATTAGTGGCTGGTTGACCAGCGACCAACAAGCAGCGACCAGCCACCGTGTTTTTGATAGTCTCTTGCCATGCTGCACGATGACGAAAAGCCGCCATTAGACAGTCGCCTTGCCGGTCTGCTTGTAGTCGCGGCAATCGTTCTGGTCATCATCCTGGTGCGCTGGGGACACTACATCCCATGGGGCGCCCGATAATGCCGGACGCGCCGCTCGTCGTCATAGTTGGGCCGACGGCCAGCGGCAAGACGGCACTGTCACTGCATCTGGCCCAGCGGTTCGGCGGCGAGATCGTCAATTGCGATTCGGTTGCCGTCTATCGTGAGTTTGAGATCGGCACTGCCAAGCCGGATTGCTCGGAACGGCAACTCGTCCCCCATCACTTGTTCGATATTGTCGCCCCGACAGAAAAATTCACCGCTGGAGACTACGCCCGGGGCGCGCGGCCCCTCTTATCGGAAATCGTGACGCGCGGTGCGATCCCCATCGTTGTCGGCGGTACCGGACTCTACTTGCGTGCGGTGCTCGAAGGACTCTTCGAGGGCCCACAGCGTTCGGAAGAGTTGCGCGAAAGATTGCGTGAGCGAGTCGCGAGTCGCGGACCGGGTTATCTGCACCGAATTCTGCGCCGCTTCGATTACGCCGCCGCCGAGAAAATTCACCCCAATGACGATTCGAAGATCATTCGCGCCATCGAAGTGAGCCTTCTTAGCCGGCAGCCCATGACCGAGCTTTGGAAAGAAGGGCGCGATCCGCTGAAGGGCTTTCGCATTCTGCGCATTGGTCTCGATCCGAATCGAGACGCCTTGTACGCACGTATTAACGAGCGCGCGGCGGAGATGTTCGAACGGGGCCTCGTAGAGGAGACGCAGGTACTCCTCGAAAAGTACGGGGCCACGGCTCCCGCGCTCGGCTCCCTGGGATACAAACAGGCGGCGCAGTTTCTGAATGGCGAGATTCCACGCGATGAAGCGATCCGCGCAGCCCAGCAAGGCCATCGCAATTACGCCAAACGTCAAATGACGTGGTTCCGCCGAGATACAGAGGTACGTTGGATTCGCGGCTTTGGCGATTTCGAGGATGCGCAGAGGCAAGCGGATGAACTAGTGGCGCACTGGACGCTCACCCCGGACGCCAGTCATTAATTTTAACTTCCGCGCGCCACCATTCGGCCAGCATCAAGCTTCTAGAGTCCAGCGTCGTCTTCTGTTACATTTCCAGCCATGCGAAAAGGGTTCCCTCTCCTGGTACTTCTACTCTTAGTGTCCTACTGCGCGGCGGGCGAAAAGAAAGCAACACCCGGGCCATTGCATCTCGACAAAGATGGCGAAAAGTGGGTGCGCAAGACGCTCAAGAAAATGTCGCTTGAGCAGAAGGTCGGTCAGATGTTCATGGTCTGGTCGCGCGCCCAGTTCTACAACGTCAACAGTCCTGACTACCTGAAAATGGTGGACGAAGTGAAGAAGTACCACCTGGGCGGCTTCGGGCTAACGGTAGCGACCGACGGGCCGTTTCTTTTGAAGAACGAGCCTTACGAGGCCGCAATGGTGACCAATCGGCTGCAGCACGAGGCGGAATTTCCGCTGCTGTTCGCAGCCGATTTCGAACGTGGCCTCTCCATGCGGCTCAATGGAGTCACAGCGTTTCCTCACGCGATGGCATTCGGCGCCACCGACAATCCGCAGTACGCGAACGATTTCGGGCGTATTACCGCCGAAGAATCGCGCGCCATCGGTGTCGAATGGAATTTCTTTCCCGATGCGGACGTGAATTCGAACCCGGCTAACCCGATCATCAATACGCGTTCCTTCGGAGAAGACCCGCAAGAGGTCAGTCAAATGGTGTCCGCCTACATTCTTGGCGCGCGCTCTAACGGGATGATGACGACGGCCAAGCACTTTCCCGGGCACGGCGACACCAGCACGGATTCACACCTTGCGCTCGCGCGGGTGGATGGGGATCTTGACCGTCTCAATCACGTCGAACTGGTTCCCTTCCGGGCGGCGATCGAGGCGGGTGTGGATTCCATCATGATCGGCCACCTGATCACGCCGGCACTCGATCCGGCTCCCAACGCCGTTGCCAGCGTCTCGCACAAGATCGTGACCGGGCTCCTGAAGGACAAGATGGGCTTCCGGGGAATTGTCGTCACCGATGCCCTGGACATGAACGGCCTGATGCAACTCTATCAGCCTGGTACCAAGGCTGAAACCAGCGCCAGGGCCGCCGTCGCAGCCGTCAAAGCCGGCGACGACATGATCCTGATTCCTGGCGATCTCGACGGCGCCTACAACGGCGTTCTGAACGCTGTAAAAAGCGGCGAGATCCCCGAGAAACAAATCGATGAATCGGTGAGGAAGATCCTCGAGGCAAAAGCGTCTCTTGGCCTCAACAAACATCGCGAGGTGGACATCAAGAATATCGACAAGGTAGTTGCCAAGCCCGAAAACCTCGCCCTGGCACAGAAGATCGCTGATGATGCTGTCACCTTGGTGCGGGACAACGGGCAGGTCTTGCCATTGGTACCGAAAAATCTGGGAACCCCGCAGTCAAGCCTTGCGTATCAACCACAGGTGCAGTCCGCCAACCGGACGCTGGTGCTGATCTTTACCGACGACATGCGTTCGGATATGGGCCGGCTGTTCGAACGGCAGTTCCGGCAGCGCATTCCGGAAGCCCACATCACGTACGTGGACATGCGGACCGCAGCGGCCATGACGCCGCAGTTGTTACAAGCCGCCGGCGAGGCGCAAAAGGTGATCGTGGCGGTTTACGCGATCCCCAGCGCCGGACGTGGAGGCGGCACCGGCTCCATCGGGCTCGCGCAAGGGATGGGCAACTTGCTTACAACTCTGGTAGGGCAGTACGGGGCGAAGACAGCCGTGGTGGCACTGGGCAATCCTTATTTCGCTTCCGACTATCCGCAGATACAGACGTATATGTGTACGTTCTCCAATGCAACGGTTTCAGAGATCAGCGCGGTCAAGGCGCTGTTCGGAGAGATTCCAATTCACGGCCATCTGCCGGTGACCATTCCGGAAGTGGCGCAGCGCGGTGCCGGTCTCGAAAGGCCGGTTCGACTGTTTACCGCGGGAGGGTCCAATGACGCATCGCACAATCGCAAGTAGAAGGCTGCTGGGTTCAGGGTGCTGGGTGCTGGGGATAACAACCGCTCTGGCGCTCCTGCTCGTCCTGCCGGCCTGTAATGTCAAAACCGAAAAAGGCGCGGACGGCAAGGATAAGAAGGTCGAGATCTCGACCCCGTTCGGCGGCCTGAAGGTGAACAACGACGCCGACGCACACGACACAGGGCTCCCGATCTTCCCGAACTCCCGTCCCAAGCCGCAGGAGCACGACAACGACAGCAGCGCCAACGTCAACATGAGCTTCGGTAAGTTCGGGCTGAAGGTCGTCGTCGCCAGCTACCTTACCGACGCTCCGCCCGATAAGGTGCTCGACTTCTATCGCGGCGAGATCGGCAAGTACGGCAAGGTGCTGGAGTGCAAGGGCGGCTCCATTGGCAGCTTCAAAATGGACCGTAGAGGCAACGACAAGGAACTCCACTGCGACAAAGAGGGCGACAGCACCGTCGTCGAACTCAAGGTCGGCAGCCAGACCCTGCAGCACGTAGTCGCCGTGAAACCGGACGGCAAAGGCAGCGAGTACTCGCTGGTCTACGTCCGCACGCAGGGAACGGATAAGGAAGAGCCAATCTAGAACCGTGGCTATTGGCTGGTTGTTGGGTGCCGGTTGATTGCGTGCGTTGCATGTTTGACTTTGGGTCACTGCGGTCCAAATCAGCTGGAATCCAGCGTCGAGCGGGCGGGGCGGCAAATGACTGATGGAGCAAGATTTCTTCTGGGTTTCTTATTCTTCCTCTTCTTGATCGTTATCCCTGTCTTCAGCTATCTGAAGCTGCGACACGAGAGTAACAAGCACATCGTGTTGTGGATTTTCGCAATCTGGTTCCTTTGGAGTGCGATTCACGCTCCTGTCCACGAGGGCGCCCACATGCTCGGCGGAGTTCTTGTCGGGATGCCCGTCCAGGAGTACCAACTCATCCAGCACTTTTGGCGAGGCGACTTCGTCAATGGATTTGTCAGGTTTAAAGACCCAAGTGTGCCGCAGTTGCTCGTGAGTTGCATATCCGCGTATGTTGCGGACTTCCTGATTGTTCTACTCGCTTTTTTGCTGTTCCGGCTCTGGCGTTTCAGTCCGTTTTCTGGGGCGCTTATTCTGGCAGTGACGTTCCTGCGCTCCACCTTCGATTTGGCCGTCAATTACACCGGAGATACCGTCTTCGGCGGAAACGGCGACTTCAGGTTCTTGCTCAGCGGGTATCCGCGAATAGCGATCCACGTCGGTGCCTGGGCGTTAATGCTCCTCGGAGCCGCAGGTGCGATGCGGGAACTCGTTCGAGCGCACAGCAACGGAAGAAAGATCGAGGAGGACATGAAAGTCCTTCCTGTCGGCTGCAAGTAAGCGTCCGGGCTATCGCAATGACGCTCGGGGGCGGCTCGGTTCCGCCAGGGTGGAGCGCCTGGGACGCCGTCGCTCAAGAGCTGATTTGGACAAGAGTGACTTTGGGTGTACGAGGTGTTTAGCTTTGCCGGCCACCAGCCCACGTCTTGCATCTCTCTGTTCCCCGCTGATAACTTCATCTTGTGGAGCATGCTTGTCCCAAGTGCGGCGCGCAGGTAGAAGACGGTACGCCGTTCTGTCCGCAGTGCAATTCGCCGCAGATCCGGGTTCAGTCGTCGGCAACCGAACCGGCCACTCCGCCGATGCCTCCTGGCACGCCCGATGAGGTTCAGCCGCCGGCCGAGCCCTTACGGCACGGGATCACCCCCCAGCATGACGACCGGCCTTTCATGCAGTTTCCACCGCCGCCCTTGCCGCCAAGAAGGCCAGGACTTCGGCTGTCTTCGGCGCGCAAAGCGGCGCTCTGGGCGGGCCTGATCGCCGGTGTCGGCGCGGCGGTTCCATTTGCGCCGTTCATCATTCTGTGCATGGTGGCTGCCGGGGGAATGTCTATCGCGTTTTACATGCGAAGCGAGCCCAATGACGAGGTCCGAACCTCGTCCGGCTTGAAGATGGGCGCACTGGCCGGACTCTTCGGTTTCTCGATGTACGCGATCGTGGCCTCGCTGAGCCTGCTCTCGGTACAGACAAGAACGGCCTTTCGCAGCGACATGGCAACGGCCTTAAAGGAGGCTGCCGCCAGGAGTGCCGATCCGTCGCGTGCCGCCGACATGATTCGCCCATTTGTGGACCGCCTGAACACTCCCGGTGGCCTGGCGACCATGTTCCTGATGATGCTGTTCTTCCTGCTGGTGTTCTTCGTTTTGCTGAGCGGGGTCGGAGGGGCAATTGGGGCCTCATTGTTCGGCCACCGGCGCCACTGATTTCCACCTGTTTCCTACAGTTGCCGCCCCCGTTTGCCCTCGCGTATCATTCGGGGCAACATGACAGTCAATCGTCCGCCTAATTTGCGCGAAAAAGGTCAACTCATGTCCGCCTCCGAGATCGAACGAACCATCGTCCGGCTCGCACACGAAATTGTCGAAAAGAACAACGGAATCGGGAGCCTGGGCCTCGTCGGAATCCGGCGGCGGGGGATCCCGCTGGCGCAGCGCCTGGCCCGCTACATCGAGCGGATCGAGCATGCCGCCGTTCCCGTGGGAACGCTGGATATTACGCTGTATCGCGACGACCTCTCCACGGTAGGACCGAAGCCGGTCGTGGAACCAAAACCATGTGAGTTCGACGTCGTCGGTAAAGACATCGTACTCTGCGATGACGTGCTTTATACCGGGCGAACCGTGCGCGCCGCGCTCGACGCGCTGTTCGACCTGGGACGGCCACGGCGGGTGCAACTGCTGGTGCTCATTGATCGCGGACATCGCGAACTGCCCGTCGAAGCCACCTTCGTAGGACGACGTGTGCAAACCTCAGACCTGGAAATTATCGAAGTCAAGTTCCAGGAAACCGACCAGATGGAGAAAGTAATGCTCGTCGAGCGCGACCCGGTTACCGCATGAAAAAGAATGGTCGTGGCTCGTTGCTTGCCATCGAGCCGCTCACGCCGGAACAGATCAACGTCTACCTGAGGACCGCGCGCAAAATGCATCCGGGGCGCAACCGCCCGCTATTGAAGGGCAAGCGCGTCGTGCTCCTCTTCTACGAGTCGTCCACGCGCACCCGGACGTCTTTCCAACTAGCCGCCAAGGAACTCGGTGCTCTGACGACCGTCATTACCGCCAGCGCGTCGAGTATCGAAAAAGGTGAGTCCCTGATCGATACTGGCCTGACGGTGCAGGCGCTGGGTGCCGACGCCATCGTCATTCGCCATCCGTCTTCAGGAGCGCCTTACGTCCTCGCGCGGCATCTGCATGTGCCCATTATCAACGCCGGCGACGGCATGCATGCGCACCCCTCGCAGGCGCTGCTCGATGCGGTCACCATGCTCGACCACTTCAAGACCCTCAAGGGCTTGAGGGTTTTGATCACCGGGGACATCTTCCATAGCCGCGTGGCACGTTCGAACATCCAGTTGCTCACCAAGTTCGGCGCGCGTGTAACGCTCTGCGGGCCGAAGATCCTGCTTCCGGATGTGGCCGCCGAAATCGCGCCGGGACTGCGCATTGTGCGCGACTTCAACGAGGCACTTCAGGGGACAGAAGTAATCATGATGCTCCGCGTCCAGAAGGAGCGCCTGCAGGGGCTCGACATCGACGCCCGCGAATACGTTGCCAACTATCAACTCACCATGGACCGCGTGAAGATGGCCGCAAAGAACGCGATCGTCATGCATCCGGGGCCGATCATTCGCGGAATGGAAATCACCGACGAAGCCGCCGATTGCCCGCAATCGGTCATACTCGAGCAGGTCCATAACGGCCTGCGCACACGCATGGGAATCCTGGCGCACCACGTTGGAGGGCGGCGATGAACGGCATTCGCAGCATTCTTATTCGCGGCGGGCGTCTCGTCGATCCCGCCGCACGCGTGGACCAGGCCGCTGACATCTTGCTCAAAGAGGGCCGTGTAGCCGCCGTGGAGGCCACCGGGAAGATCAAGGAGCGCGCCGACCAGGTGATCGATGCCCGCGATCTGATCGTCGCGCCCGGATTCATCGATCTGCACGTGCATTTGCGCGAGCCTGGCCAGGAGCACAAGGAAACGATCGCAACCGGCACGGCGGCAGCCGCAGCCGGCGGATTCACTTCCGTCTGTGCCATGCCGAATACGACCCCGGTCAACGACTCCGCCGAGATCACGCGTTGGATGCTGCAACCGGAACGAGGCGCGGTCGTAAACGTGTTTCCCATTGCGGCTGCTACGAAAGGCTCGCAGGGCAAGGAACTCACGGATTTTGCGGCGCTTCATCGGTCGGGCGCCATTGCGGTAAGCGATGACGGCAAGCCCATCCTCGACAACGGCCTGATGAAGCAGGCCCTGCTCGCGGCTTCCAAGCTGCGAATCCCCGTAATCCAGCACTCAGAGGACCCGCGCCTCACGGCGAACTCGCCCGTGAACTACGGTGCGTTTGCCTTCCGCATGGGATTGCGCGGGCAATCCACCGATGCCGAGGCAAAGATCGTGCAGCGCGACATAGCTCTCGCGCGCGAAACCAACGGACATCTCCACGTCGCGCACATCTCGACGGCCGCTGCCCTCGAGGCGGTTCTGCAGGCTAAGCGGCACGGCGTCCGGGTGACCTGCGAGGTCACGCCGCACCATTTCAGCTTTATCGACCGGGATATCGGCGAGTACAACACGAATTACAAGATGAATCCGCCACTGCGCTCGGAAGCCGATCGTGAGGCATTGCTCGCGGGCCTGGTTGATGGCACGGTCGATGCCATCGCCACCGATCACGCGCCCCACTCTGCCTTCGAGAAAGATGTAGAGTTTGAACGTGCAGCGTTCGGCATCACTGGACTGGAGATCGCGCTCGGAGCGGCTATGACGCGTCTGCACCGCGCGCACGACGTCACCATTCGCCACATCGTCGCTCTCCTTTCGTCGAATCCCTCGCGCATCGCCGGTCTTGCGCACCGGGGAACCCTCGCCAAGGGCGCCGCCGCAGATGTGACCATTTTCGACCCGGCGAAGAAATGGACCTACGATGTCTCGCAGACAAAGTCCAAGTCGCGCAATTGCCCATACGACGGCATGACGTTCTACGGCAAAGTAACGCAAACGATCGTCGGCGGCAGGGTCGTCTACTCGTCGTGAGAGTGAAAGTCCACAGTCGGTGCTCCACATCTGCCGTTGTCAGCAGATGCGGGTATGGTGAACTCGTATTCACAAGGGAGCGGAAATGTTCAGTTTGCAGGGACGGGTCGCGCTGGTAACGGGCGCATCGCAGGGCATAGGACGCGAATGCGCACTGGTTCTTGCCGAAGGCGGCGCAACGGTTGCGGCGGCAGCCCGTAATGAAGAGAAGTTGCAGTCGTTGGTGCAGGAAATCGAATCGAAAGGCGGCAAGGCCGCGGCATTCAAACTCGATGTGAGCAGCGAAGACGCGATCAAGTCCACCGTAAAATCCGTCGTCGCACAGTTCGGGAAAATCGATATCCTCGTCAACAACGCCGGTATTACGCGGGACCAACTACTCATGCGCATGAAACGCGTGGACTGGGATGACGTGCTCTCGACGAACCTGACCGCGCCCTACCTGCTCATCCAGGCGGTCATCAGTTCCATGCTCAAACAGCGCTGGGGCAGGATTATCAATATCACTTCGATAAACGGCCAAATGGGACAGGCCGGGCAGGCGAACTACGCCTCGTCGAAGGCTGGCCTGATCGGCCTCACGATGTCGGTCGCGCGCGAAGTCGCCTCGCGGAATATCACCTGCAACGCCGTTGCGCCGGGTTGGATCGATACAGCCATGACCGCCGAACTCGCGCAGGACCTGAAGGACAAGATGGTCGCCGCGGTTCCGCTTGGTCGCCCGGGTTCTGCGAAAGAAGTCGCAGCCGCCGTGCAATTCCTGGCCTCGGACGAAGCCGCTTACATCACTGGCCACGTGCTGAACGTGAACGGCGGAATGTTGATGGGATAAGGAAGCCACCGACGACTGAATGTCAAATGACGAATGTGGGAATGACGAATGAAAAGCGGAGCTAAAGCAGCAGAATTTGAATCCGTCTTAAGCGCACCACCACAAATGCGCGTCGGAGCATTGCATTGGACGCTCCTCACCGTCTTTTTTGTCGTCCTGATTTGGTCGGGAGTCCGTCCATTTGATCAGTTCACATGGTTCCTCGAAGTCGTTCCCGCGCTGATTGCGCTCCCGATCCTGGTTTTCACCTATCGACGCTTTCCACTCACAAGTGTGGTTTATATTCTCATCCTGCTGCACGCAATCGTGCTGATGGTCGGCGGCCATTTCACCTATGCCCGTGAGCCGTTGTTCGAATGGCTGAAGCAGGTGATGCACTGGCCGCGCAACAATTACGACAAACTCGGCCATTTTGTGCAGGGATTCGTCCCGGCGATGATTGCGCGCGAGGTATTCCTGCGAAGGACACCACTTCGGCGCGGCGGCTGGCTATTTTTCCTCGTGGTCTGTTTCTGCGGAGCCCTCAGTGCGACCTACGAACTGGTCGAATGGTTGACCTCGATCTTGTCCGGTGGGAAGGCCGATGAGTTCCTCGGAGGACAGGGCTATGTATGGGACACCCAGTCGGATATGCTGATGGCATTCATTGGCGCCATCATTGCCCAAATTACCCTCTCGCGCGTACAGGACCGCCAACTCCAGCGTATGGGTCTAAGTAACTGATAAAGCAACACGGTAGCCAAACTCGTCCTCTTACAAAGGTCACTCCAGCGCAGACGTGAGGTGACTTTCGTTACCTCGAGTGTTGCCGATAGACAAAAATTATCCTTGCGTCGAGGTTTGTACACTGATTACTATGCGACTACCCCAGCGGTCCGTGTAGGCTCGAAGAAAAACACATGAACATCGGCGAAACGATTCGAAATTTCCGGCTACAAAAAGGCATGTCGCAGGGCGACATCGAGAAGCGGACCGGGCTGCTGCGTTGCTATCTTTCCCGCGTCGAAAACGGGCACACCATTCCATCACTTGACACCCTGGCCAAGATCGCGACGGCAATGGAACTGCCGCTGGCGAATTTCTTTGCCGAAAGCAACGGCGACGGCGCCAAGGCCAACCTGCCGCAACTCAGCGAAGAAGAAGTCCGCTTCCTCTCGCAAATCAGGCGCTATTCCTCGAACCTGAACGACAGCGACCGCAAACTCGTCCTGGCCATGGTCAAGAAGATGGCCGCCAGCATCGCAAGATAATTTTCAGCCAGCAAGAATTTGACCCGGCGAGAGCCGGGTCTTCGTGTTTCAATGCAATTGAATTACGGCAACGCGAATGGGCGCGAGCTTGTTTGGATCGACAATACGCCCTTCGTTCCAGTTGTCGATTTGCGTATTCGCCATGAAATAGAATTTAGATCCGTCGATCGCACCTGTTGTAGGCAACTCCACAAGATTCGACCTGTACTCCAGGACCGTTTTTCCTGTCACTCGTTCACCTGAAGCATCGAGTTGAAAACGTGCAACTCTCGGCATCCCTAAGCCGTTTTGTATGCCAACCAGGCTGCCGCGATACCAGTAGAGGCCGTCGAATCCAGAAAGGGTAGTCCCCATTCCCGGCGCAACCTCGCGTCCTCGATTACTCCGCAGATCGTATTGGAGGACGCCGAACGCATCCGCGATGTAGAGCAAATTTCCATCTTCGGAGAGCGTGATCCCGTTCGGGTAATAAACAGGCCGAGGCAGGCGTAATGCGGTGAAAGAATGCTTTTCGCGATCGAATCGGAAGGCTTGGTTCGCGAGGCTATCGGTCAGGTAAATTTCGTTTTCGTTCCTCAGCACCAGGTCGTTAAAAAGGTGAGGACCAGCGGTTGTAAGGCCGAACCGTTCGAGCAGTTTGCCGTGCGAGTCGAAATGCACGAGTTCCGCCCCGGTGCCCTCGTTGCGGCAGGTATTCGCCCAGACGTCGCCATTCCGAGCGTCCGCTTTTATTCCGCAGATTGGTCCGAGGTGATCTCGCTCGGACGTAAACTCTGTCGCCTCGCCTTTCCTGATCCGGAGGATCTTCCGTTTACTCAAACTACCCATGTAGAAGACGTGCTCGCCTGGATCGAAAGCCAAGCCCTCTGGTATCAGGTCCTTCTCCGGAATTGTGAATGCCACCCTGGCGCGGTGCACTGGCGGAAAATCCCCGTGAACCTGCTCAAGCAGCGCTTTGAATTCAGCATTGCCTTTGAGGGCGGCGAAAGCCGGATCGCCCTCCGGATTGAATCCTTCGCCGAGCGCGATGCACTGCCGCAGCAGTGACATTGCTTTTGTGGAGTCGCCGAGAGTTGCGTAGTCGTGGGCAAGCTGGAAAAGCGCAGGAGCACGGTCAGGGAGCTGAGAAAGCAGCTTCTCGATGAGTTGAATCTCGTTCCGCGTGGCAAGTTCGGCAGAATTCGGGGGAGCAGTTTCCTGACCGGCTGCCAGCCCAACCACGGTGATTGCTAACAGAAGTAGCTTTAGGCTTTTCAGAGGCATTTGGCTCATTATCCAACTTGGATAAAGGATTGAGCCAACAGTTTCGGGACGCCGTGCTCACGCGGCGTGCGTGATATCCGACAATGTCAGGACCGCCAATTCCAGCCGATCCCGCGCTCCGGTCTTGCTGAAGATGCTCTGCAAGTGCCGCTTCACCGTGTTCTCCGAGATTGACAGTTCAGTCGCGATGTCACGGTTTTTGAGCCCTCGGGCGACGAGATACGCGATCTGCTTTTCGCGGTCGGAGAGGCGGTTCATGTTCGAGGGCTGCTGTTGCTGCGGCTCCTCGGCCATCGCCGTTATGATCCCCTGTGCGACCTCGTCGGCAAAAGCAAGTTCGCCATTTGCGACCGTGCGGATGGCCGTAAACAGCTTGTCGGGGCTGTCGCCCTTGAGCACGAGTCCACGCGCACCAAGGCGGACGACCTGGACGTAGTCGGGATGGTTTTCGGAGCCGGTCAGAACGACGGATGCTACTCGCTGTCCCGCGCGTTCCAGGGTCCGCAGGACATCGAAGCCGTCGCCGTTGGGCATGAAGAGATCGAGAACGAGAACGTCCGGTTGGGTCTTCTGCACGACTTCCACGGCCTCAGTACCGTTGGAAGCGGTGCCGGCAACCTCGAGATCCTTCTGGGCTGTCAATAGCGCGGCCAACGACTCGCGCAGCACGGCATGGTCATCGGCTATGACTACTCGGATTTTCTTGCCCAAGAACATCCCAGTATTTTAGATGCAATCCAGTGCTGGTTCACGTTGTGTGCCCGAGTGACTTTTTTCATGAGCTCTGGCCGGCAACTCCGGCGCAAGAACCTTCGTAACCGCGGGAACCCGGGTTGTCCATTGGGAGCGGCTCCCGAACGTGCTATATTCCGCCTCATTGTGGAATTTTGCCGTCCCGCATTGCCAGGCGTGCGCTAATCGCCTGTGAGATAAGACCGGAGCCAGCGTGACCGTAGACGAAGAAATATCGAAACTGGACGAAAATCTTCGCCGGTTGAAGATCGAATACGACGTCTACTTTGGTGGTGGCTCCAAAAAGCCCCCTGCTGAAACCGAATGGCGCGTCTCCAACGGCATGAAGCGCATAGGCGAGACCCTGAAGCTCAACTACGCCCAGCGCTTCCGGTTCAACGCCATCGCCCAGCGCTACGCTGTCTTCAGCGATCTCTGGCGCCAGAAAATGAAGGTCAAGGAAGAGGGCTACCGGCGTCCCGCCGACGCACAGCTCGGCATCTCCGGTATGCGCTACGAAGAAGAAACGGCGGCGGCGAAGGAGCTCGACAGCAAGCCGAAGAAGCATGACGATACGCCATTCTCGATCGCCTGCTCGGATCCCGCTCACGAAGCGAGCAAGATCAAGGCGCTCTTCGAAGCTATGGCAGAATCTCAGCGGATGCACGGCGGTTCGGCTAAGGCCAGCAGCTTTGCATCCTTCCAGAACTTCGTCCAGAAGAAGACCGAACAGATCCGCCGCCAGTACGGCTGCCACTCCGTCCAATACACCGTCGAAGTTACCGACGGTCAAGTTAAGCTAAAAGCCAAGGCGAAGGTATAGTTCTTCGTTGTTCGTTCGTCGTTAAGGCGGTTCCCGGTTCTCAGTTCCTGGTACGGTGTCTCCCGAGCACAGCTTCACCGCGCGGAGCCGAAGGACACTTCGTTTCCTCTGCTCGATCCCCCACTCTGCATTTAGAATCTTCTGTTCTCTTCCGACTTAATTTCTGCACGGAGCAATCATGGCGAGAATTCAGCGGGCAATCTTAAGCGTTACCGATAAATCGGGGCTGGTGGAGTTCGCAAAAAAACTGGCAGGCATGGACGTGGAGTTGATCTCCACCGGCGGAACCGCGAAGCTGCTGCGCGAGAACGCTGTACCGGTGAAAGACATCAGCGACCTGACCGGTTTTCCCGAAATGCTCGATGGTCGTGTAAAGACCCTCCACCCGAAAGTTCATGGCGGCATTCTCCACATTCGTGGTAACGCCGCTCACCGCGCCGCCGTCGCCGAACACGGCATTCAGCCCATCGACATGGTCGTGGTCAACCTTTATGCCTTTGAGAAGACTGCGTCGAAGCCGGGCGTGCACTTCGAAGAAATCATCGAGAACATCGACATTGGCGGCCCGTCGATGGTTCGTTCCGCCGCAAAGAACTTTCAGGACGTCGCGATCGTGACCTCGCCCGCGGATTACGACGCGATTGCCGCCGAGATGCTGTCCAGTGGCGGAGAACTCTCACTGCGCACAAAGTGGGCGCTGGCGCAGAAAGCTTTCGCGACCACGGCCGCCTACGACTCGGCAATCGCAGCAACCCTCGGGAAGATCACGACCGACGGCGAGAAATTCGATATCTCGGCAATCGGCGGCACGACCGAGTTTCCCCAAACACTGGAACTCGCTTTTCGCAAGGCCTACGACCTGCGCTACGGCGAGAACCCGCACCAGAAAGCCGCGCTTTATTCCGATGGCGGCGACACTGGAATTGCGAATGCCCAGCAACTGCAGGGCAAAGAACTCTCCTACAACAACATCGTCGACCTCCAGGCCGCGTGGGACTTGGCGACCGAGTTCGACGAGCCTTTCTGCGCCATCATCAAGCACACCAACCCGTGCGGCAGCGCCGTGGGCAAAGATTTGTCCGAAGCCTTCCTGCGCGCCTTCGAGTGCGACCCGGTCTCGGCCTTCGGTAGCGTCATCGCGCTGAACCGGCCCGTGGACTTCGCAACAGCAGAAGCGATGGCCGGCCTGCGACACAACGGAGTAGCACTCTTCATTGAATGCATCGTCGCGCCGCACTTTGACCAGGCCGCGCGCGAACGCTTCGCCAAGCGCAAAGACCTGCGCCTCGTCGAGATTAAGCACAAGCCGCAGAAATGGGTGATGAAGTCGGTCAGCGGCGGCATGCTGGTGCAGGACAATGATCTGCACAAACTTGATCCCGAGACGCTGCAGGTGGTCACCGAACGCAAGCCCACCGAGCAGGAAATGCGCGACCTGCTCTTTGCGTGGAAGATCGGGAAGCACGTCAAATCGAACGCGATTCTCTACGCGAAAGACGGGCGCTCGGTTGGAGTCGGCGCCGGACAGATGAGCCGCGTGGATTCCGCACGCATCGGTGCGCAAAAAGCCGTGCTGCCGCTCGAAGGTTCCGTGGTCGCAAGCGACGCGTTCTTCCCATTCCCCGACGGCGTCGAAGAAATTGCAAAAGCCGGCGCAAAAGCCGTCATTCAACCAGGCGGCTCAAAAGCCGATCCCGACGTGATCGCAACGGCAAACCGGTTGGGCTTGGCGATGGTACTCACGGGCGTGCGGCATTTCCGGCACTAAAACCGATTCACCACAGAGACGCAGAGACACAGAGGAACTGATTCATAAAAGCCCAGGCCCTCAAGGCCGTTTTTCCTAAAGTCTCTGTGCCTCTGTGGCTCTGTGGTGAATCGGTTTTCTCCCCACCACGACCCTCGGTATCCCCGCCAGGTCCGGAACCGCGTGCACATTCTCGAAGCCGTCCATGATCCCCACCACCGCCTCTGACATCGAGTACCCGATCTCCATGACGAGATACCCGCCGGGTCGCAGCGCCTCATGCGCCTGCGGGATCAGTCGCCGAATGACATCAAGGCCGTGTTCACCGGCAAAGACGGCCTGCTTGGGCTCGAACTTCTTCACTACATCCTGAACCTTGTCGGCTTCACTCAGAGCGACGTACGGCGGATTGCTGACCACGAAATCGAAGCTGCCATCGCGCGAGACCGAGTCGAGGACATTGCTCTGTTGAAAACGAATCCGAGCTTCGAGTTGCAGTCGTGCGGCATTGGCGCGAGCGACTTCGAGTGCTTCGACGGAAACATCCGTAGCAAGCACGTCTGCGTTCGGCAACTCCTTCGCGAGCGCCAGCGCAATCGCGCCCGAACCAGTCCCCACATCGACAAGTTTCGGGCGGCCACCCTGATCTTTGTAATCCGCCGTTCGTGCGGTCTCCGTGACGACCTCGACGATGTGCTCGGTCTCTGGCCTGGGAATCAGCACGGCGGGCGTGACGATCAGGTCCAGTCCCCAGAACTCCTGGTGTCCGGTGATGTATTGCGAGGGATACCCCGACGCACGCCGCGCAATCGCCTCGTCATAGCGCGCCTGCTCGTCCGCATTCAGTTCCCGCTCAGGATGCGAATACAGATACGCCCGATCGCAGCCGAGTGTGAACATCAGCAGCACCTCGGCATTCATCCGCGGCGAACCGACGGCATTGGCTTCGAGTTCCGCAATGGCTGAGGTGAGTGCTTGTTTCAGAGTCACGAGAAAAGATTAACGCAGAGGCCGCTGAGGACGCGAAGAGAACCGCAATACTTCCGTCAGCGCCCTTCGCGCCCTCTGCGTTATTCCTTCTTCCCCGCTAAACGATCGCCGCCTCTTCCTTCAATTTTTCCGCCTGGAAGTGCGTCACCAGGGCATCCACGAACGGCTGCAGCTTGCCGTCCATGACCTCACCGAGTTGATGCATTGTCAGCCCGATGCGGTGATCCGTGACGCGGTTCTGCGGGAAGTTGTAGGTGCGGATCTTTTCGCTGCGGTCGCCTGAGCCGACCTGTTGCTTGCGCTCTTTCGCCAGGGCCGCATGCTGCTTCTCCATCTCGATCTCGTACAGACGCGAGCGCAAAACGCGCATCCCTTTTTCGCGGTTCTTGATCTGCGATTTCTCGTCCTGGCAGCTCACCACGGTGTTGGTCGGGATGTGCGTGATGCGCACCGCCGAGTAGGTCGTGTTCACCGACTGCCCGCCCGGTCCGGATGAGCAGAACGTGTCGATGCGCAAATCCTTGGCTTCGATTTTGATATCGACGTCTTCGGCCTCCGGCAGTACGGCCACGGTGATGGCCGATGTGTGAACACGGCCCTGCTGCTCGGTTTCCGGCACGCGCTGTACACGGTGCACGCCGGATTCGTACTTGAGCTGCGAGTACACATTCTGGCCTTCAATGATGGCTATAACTTCCTTCAGCCCGCCGACGCCCGACTCCGAACTTGACAGCACCTCGACCTTCCAGCGCTTGG
Organism: Terriglobia bacterium; assembly: GCA_032252755.1. Taxonomy (NCBI): domain Bacteria; kingdom Pseudomonadati; phylum Acidobacteriota; class Terriglobia; species Terriglobia bacterium. Next base: position 161,098 of record JAVUPY010000070.1, on the reverse strand, counting down.
TTTCAGCGTAGCGCGTGTACATGCGGAAGACCTCGGCCGCAAACAACGTTGCTTCGTCGCCGCCCGTCCCGGCACGAATTTCCAGCACGATGTTCTTCTCGTCGTTCGGATCTTTCGGGATCAGCAGTATCTTCATCGCTTCCTGCACCGAGGCAATGCGCTGCTCCAGTTGCGCCAGTTCATCCTGCGCATAAGCCTTCATCTCGACATCGGACTCCTCGGCGATCATCGCCCGGCTGTCCTCGATGCCTTTCTTCAAGTCCTTGTACTCGCGATATTTCTCGACGATCGGCACCAGTTCGCTGTGCGCCTTGGCGGTCTTCTGGTACTTCGCCGAGTCGTTCATGATCTCCGGCGAGGCGAGCGCCGCTGTCAGCTCGTTGTATCGCGCTTCGATTTGGTCTAAACGGTCGAACATTGTCAGTTCTCAGTTCTCGGTGTCAGCTCTCCCTTATGGCGAGGCGAACCGGGCAATATCTTGGATTCTTCGGGGCAGGCGCGTGCGCGCCCAGTGCGTCGCGAAGGCGGGAACCGCTAGGCGTGGCCTGCAGAGGCGAAGGCGTGGATGGAAGTCGAGAGCTTCATGCTATTACCAATTCTCCACCATTTTGCTTCTCCAGCGCCATAGCTTCGTCGAGGGCAGTAATCGCGCACTCGACCATGCTGTCATCAGGCGGCTGGGTAGTGATGCGCTGCAGCCACAAACCGGGCTTTGTCATCAGCGCGAACAACGACTTCCCATGTTTCGCCGCAAACCGAATGATCTCGTATGACACTCCGGCAATGACCGGCAGCAGCAGGATGCGCACAACGAACTTCGCCAAAAATCCCTGCACCGGCACCAGCATGTAGATGAAGATCGAAATCAGCATCACCGTCATTAGGAAGCTGGTTCCGCAGCGCGGATGGTAGGTCGAGTACTTCTGCACTGTCGCGGGCTGAAGCGGGTCATGGTTCTCGAAGGCGAAGACTGTCTTGTGCTCGGCCCCGTGATACTGGTATACGCGCCGTATATCTGCCCACTTCGAGGTCCCCCAGATGAACAGCAGGAACAGCCCGATGCGGATCATGCCCTCAACCAGGTTGAAGAGGATGTTGTTCCCCAGCGCAGCGTCGTAGCGCTTCAGCCCGGTAGTCGCCGCCAGCGGCAGGAACTTGTACATGAAAATGAAGAAGCCAAGAGAGAGGGCGATGTTCAGCGCCGCCACCCAGCCGCTCATTTCCAGCTTCTTGCCGTTCTCGTCCGGCGGAGCCTCGTTCAGGGCAACATTGGCCGAGTAGCGCAGGGCCTTGAAGCCCAGCACCATGGCTTGCCCCAGCGTCATCAGGCCGCGAATAAACGGCCAGCCCTTCCATGGACTCTTATCTGACGGCTTAGCCAGCGGCTCGGAATGGACGACCACCTCGCCCGGTTGACCCTCTGGCGTCGCCGGTTTGCGCACGGCGATGCCCCAGGCATGCGGCGAGCGCATCATGACGCCTTCAAGCACGGCCTGACCGCCCACAAGCGTGTCCTCGCCGCTTTCGAGTGCCAGGAGCAGTTGCAGTGCGGTGTGGAAGCGAAGCTGTTTACGAAGCCAAGACATAGCAGTGTTTATTAGATGACCGTAAGTTCCGGGGCGACGCGGGCAGAACTCTCCTGCTTTCAGGGTAGGGCCTTCTGGAGGGGGTGTCAACGGTACCGCAGGGGTAGGCGGGGGCGCTGCCCACCCGGCAGCTAAATACCTGCTTCCCCGCCACTTAGACATGAGCCCGGTATGGAAGCCTCAGAAATCTCGGAACCGGCTTCCCAGGGCGATGTGAGAAACTACCCTCAATCCGGCATGAGCGACGTTTCCGCATCGCAGTCGAGGATTGCTTTCCATTATCCGAACTTCCGCTACTACCAGGCGGCGCGGTTCCTCGCCATCACGGCGTCGGAGATGCAGTCGGTTGCGGTCGGATGGCAGGTCTACGAGATCACGAGGCGGCCGCTCGATCTTGGGCTCGTCGGCCTCGCCCAGTTTCTTCCCGGAATCCTTTTATTTCTGCTGGCCGGCCATACCGCCGATCGCATTCGGCGGCAGCACATCATCGCCACCTGCTACGTAGGATTCGCCACCTGCTCGTTACTACTGCTGGCCTTCACCGTCCATGGTCGGAGGTCGGTTGAGCCGATCTATGTCATCCTGGTGCTGATCGGAGTCGTGCGCGCCTTCAATGGCCCGGCCGGCCAGGCGTTCCTCCCGATGCTCGTTCCCGAAGAACATTTCCCCAATGCCGTAGCCTGGGGTTCCTCAATCTTCATGTCCGCGACGATCTTCGGTCCCACCGTAGGCGGAATTCTATATGGCTGGACCGGTGGTCCGAATGTGGTCTATGGCACGGCGGCCGTGGCGCTCGGAATCGCGTTCATATTCGTCGCGATGATTCGCATCCAACCGGCCCAGCGCCCGCGCAAGAGCGCCTCCGCAGACACCGTCATGGCGGGTTTTCGTTACGTCATTGAGAACAAATTAGTGCTGGGCGCGATCTCGCTCGATCTCTTCGCGGTTCTCCTCGGCGGCGCCGTGGCTTTGCTGCCGGTTTACGCGAAAGAGATTCTCTTCGTCGGACCGTGGGGCCTGGGCCTGTTGCGAGCCGCGCCCGGCGTCGGCGCAGTGATCACCGCGATCGCGGTCGCGCACTGGCCTCTGCGAAAGCGCGCGGGCACAACCATGCTGTGGTGCGTCGCTGGTTTCGGCGCCTTCACCGTTATTTTCGGCCTCTCGCGGAATGTCGTGGTATCGCTGCTCGCGCTTGTCCTGGTCGGCGCCACGGACATGATCAGCGTGGTTGTACGCTCGACGATGGTTCAACTGGCGACGCCGGACGAGATGCGCGGACGCGTCAGCGCCGTCAACATGATCTTTGTCGGCGCGTCCAACGAATTCGGCCAGTTCGAATCAGGCGTGACCGCAAACTGGTTCGGAACCGTCCCGGCTGTGGTCCTTGGTGGGATCGGAACCCTCGTCGTGGTCGCCCTCTGGTCGGCCCTGTTCCCCGAACTTCGCCGTGTCAACGAACTCACGCCAGGACTTCGCAAAGTGATCCCGCAAGAGCCAGCCGTCACCGCCGACCCGAACGACTGACCTGCCTTCGCGTGTTCAAGGATTCGATGGTTCGTGGTTTCTGTTCGCCTCGGCTACCAGTACAATCCTCGAGATGCGTCAGCGCTTCACCTGGAATCTCGGCAAGCGGAGCCTTACCCTCGGCGAGCGCACCCTCGTCATGGGCGTGCTCAACGTCACGCCAGATTCGTTTTCCGACGGCGGCCTCTTCGCCGATCGCTCCGCCGCAATCCAGCACGGTATCCGTCTGATCGAAGAAGGCGCCGATATCCTCGATATCGGAGGCGAATCGACGCGTCCCGGAGTCCCCCTCTCCGCCGTGGAAATTTACGAGGGGGTCTCCGCGAAAGAGGAGATCGGTCGCGTCATTCCCGTCATCGAAGGCGTCTTGCTGGCCAAGCCGGATGCGGTGATTTCGATAGATACGTACAAGGCGGAAACCGCGCGCGCGGGCACTGCTGCCGGCGCCGAGATCGTTAACGATGTCAGTGGTTTTACCTGGGACAGCGAGATGCCGCAGACGGCGGCAAGCCTCGACTGCGGCGTCGTCCTCATGCATACCCGCGGAACCCCGAAGGAATGGCGCGAGCTTGATAAACTCACCAACCCCATGGAAGTTGTTCTCCACGAATTGACCGCAATCGTAGAGCACGCAACGAAGGCCGGTATTGCCCCTGATCGGCTCGTCGTTGACCCTGGCTTCGGTTTCGGCAAACGGCTCAACGAGAACTATCCGCTGCTCGCGCACTTCGGCGAGTTCGGCGCACTCGGTCTCCCTCTGCTCGCCGGCCCCTCGCGAAAGTCATTCATCGGGTGCACTATCGCCGAGCGCCTGGCTGAAGTCGCTGGTTCGGAACTGGCCGAATTGCCCGCCAGCCAGAGACTCTACGGAACTTTGGCCGCAGTCACCGCTTGCGTGCTGCAGGGCGCCCACATCGTTCGCGTCCATGATGTTCGCGCTACCGTCGAGGCGGTCGCAGTCGCCGACGCTATACTGGCTGCAACGGAAGCCTGATTCCAAGGCGCCTCAAGCACGTGGCCACCATCAACCGCATTCTCGAAAAATTTGGCGCCCGCGTTGCCGTCCGCCGCCCCGGCGACCCCGCCCCCGACGGCCGTTGTATCGTCTACTGGATGCAGCGCGCCCAGCGCGCCCTCGACAATCCCGCGCTCAACCTCGCGGTCGACCTGGCCAACAAACTGAAGCTCCCCTGCGTCGTCTTCTTTGCTCCCGTGCCGTACTATCCGCACGCGAACCTGCGCCATTATCGATTTCTTCAGCAGGGCATCGCCAACACCGCAGCGCGCTGCGAAAAGCGCAACGTCGGATTCGTCCTCCGACGCTATCCCGATCACAGCCTCCTCAAGTTCTGCGACGAGGTGAAGGCCGCACTCGTCGTCGGTGACGAAAACCCTCTGCGCGAACCGCGCGCCTGGCGCGAAACGGCCGCAAAGAAGCTCAAAATTCCGCTCTACACCGTCGATGCCGACGTGATCGTCCCGACGCGCCTGCTGCAAAAGGAACAATACGCCGCTCGAATCATCCGCCCGCGAATCCGGGCCTACCTCGAAGAATTTTTGAACCCCTCGGACGAACCGAAAGCCCAGATTGTTTGGAGCTCACCGCGAGGCCTGCCCTCGCTGCCGCCAGACTTCGACATAACCGAGGATTGGCGAGATCTCGACCGCGGTGTCGCCCCAGTCGAGTCATTCATCGGCGGCACCGATCACGCACTCGCGCTACTCCGAAACTTCGTCGACAAGAAACTAGCGCATTACCCCGAGCGCCACTCGCAAGCTGACGCCGGCGGCACCTCGCGGCTGTCACCGTATCTGCATTTCGGACACATCGGCCCGATCACCATCGCTCAGGCTGTGGAGAAGTCGATCGCCCCGCGCGCCGCGAAAGACGATTTTCTCGATCAGTTGATTACGTGGCGCGAACTCTCCATCTGCTTCGTCCACTACAACGAGTTTTACGATTCCCTGGAATGCGCCGAACCCTGGGCTCATAAGACACTCGCCGCGCACGCGAAAGACAAGCGCCCCGTCCTCTACACGCGCGCGCAACTCGAGCGCGCAGAAACCCACGACGCTCTATGGAATGCCGCCCAGAAGCAGATGCTCCACGCCGGCTGGATGCACAACTACATGCGCATGTATTGGGCGAAGAAAATCCTCGAGTGGTCGCCTTCTCCCGCGGCGGCCTACAACACCGCCGTCTACCTCAACGACAAGTATTTCCTCGACGGCCGCGACCCGAACGGCTACGCGGGAATTGCCTGGGCGATTGCCGGGAAGTTTGACCGCCCATGGTTCGATCGCCCGATTTTCGGGATGATCCGCTACATGGCAGAGAGCGGCGCGAAGAAGAAGTTCGACACGAATCGCTACATCGCGCAGATGAACGAACTGGCGGGTGAAGGGCAGCCGGAGCTGTTCTGATGAGACGCAGTCAGAAGACTTTCGTCGAATCCAACAGGATCGTCACCGGCCCAGCGTTCAGCAGTTCTACATCCATCATCGCCTGGAAGACGCCTTCCTCGCAGCGTAACCCGAGTGCACGAATGCCCTTGCAGAAATAGTCGTAGAGCTTGTTCGCCAACTCTGGCCGAGCGGCCGCATCGAACGAGGGCCGCTTGCCCCGCCGCACATCGCCGTACAAGGTAAACTGCGAAACCGCCAACACCGCGCCACCAACCTCCGCGACCGCGAGATTCATCTTCCCGCCGGCGTCTTCGAACACCCGCAGTCCGGCAATCTTGTCGGCCAGGTAGTCGGCATCCTGCTCGGTGTCCGTCTGCGCCACACCCAATAGCACAAGAAGACCGAGCCCGATCTCGCCCGTGACTCGCCCCTCGACGGTCACTTTCGCCTTCCGAACGCGCTGCACCACCGCTCGCATCAGTTGAATTATCTCAAAGCACAACAACAACCGCTGAAGTCGGGAAATGTCCACAGCAGCAGTGATAGACTTTGCGCTCCGGGAAACGGCTCACCACGGTCTTATAAATCAGTTTCTGAGCGCCTTTGTGTCTACTGTGGTGAAACGGTTCTTTCGGCCGGCACGATTCCATGAACATCCCTCTCACCCCGATACGTTTTCTTCGTTACGCGGAGCAGCAGTTTCCCAACAAAGTCGGCGTCGTCTGCGGCGACCAGCGATTCACCTATGCGGAGTTCTCATCGCGAATTGCGTGTCTCGCCGGAGCATTGCGCTCCCTCGGTGTTCAGCCCGGCGATCGTGTCGCCTTCCTCAGCACCAACTGCCACCGTCTGCTGGAGGCCTACTACGGCGTCCCTGAAGCTGGCGCCATTCTGCTTGCGCTCAACGTGCGCCTCTCCGCCCAGGAGCTCACTTATGTTCTCAATAACTCCGGGGCGAAAATTCTTTTCTTCGAAGATGCGTTCCTGCCTCTCGTTGAATCGTTCCGCGACGCCGTTCCGCAGATCAAGAGTTTCATTCTCCAGAACGACACCCCGCGTCCGGAGTGGGCCGCCAGTCGCACCTACGACGAACTCATTGCCACCGCCGAGCCATACAAAAGCGACTACATGCAGATTGACGAGAACTCAGTCGCCGAACTTTTCTACACCAGCGGCACCGGCGCCAATCCCAAGGGCGTCATGCTGACCCACCGCAACGTTTATCTGCATGCCCTAAGCGTCATCATTGGCCTCGGCGTGAACCACGACACGGTTCAACTGCACACCATCCCGTTGTTTCATGCCAACGGCTGGGGCGCCGCACACACCGTCACGCTTCTCGGGGCGCGCCACGTGATGATCCACCGCTTCGACCCGCGCGATGTCTTCCGCCTCATTGAGCAGGAAAAAGTCACGTGCCTCCATCTAGTGCCGACGATGGCTGTCGCGCTGGTAAATTGTCCGGACGTTTCCAAGTACGACCTGAGCAGTTTGCAAAAGATGAACCTTGGCGGTGCCGCGGCCTCACCGACGCTTGTGCGGCAATTGGAAGAGAAGCTTGGCTGCCTCGCTTTCTCCGGTTACGGCCTGACCGAAACCTCGCCCGTGCTTACCCTCGCGACCCCGAAAGAAGGCGCTCACTACAAAGACGAACGACGGTATGAGCAGCAGGCGCGCACCGGCTATCCAATCCCCGGGGTTGAACTCCGCATTGTTGGCTTGGACGACAAGGATGTGCCGCACGACGGCCAGGCCATGGGAGAAATCTGGGCGCGCGGCGACGGCGTCATGGTGGGCTACTGGAACGATCCCGAAAGCACGGCTCGCGCCTTCGAAAACGGGTGGTTCCACACCGGCGACGTCGCAACCATCGACGACGACGGCTACGTGCTCATCATGGATCGCCGCAAGGACATGATCCTGAGCGGCGGCGAGAACATCTCCTCACTCGAAGTCGAGAAGGTAATCGTCGCCCATCCCGACGTTTACGAGGTCGCCGTAATACCCGTTCCCGATGATCGCTGGGGTGAAGTGCCGAAAGCCGTCGTGGTCCTCAAGCCAGACTCTCATCTCAGTGAAGCCGAACTGATCGAGTTCTGCCGCGCACGTCTGGCTCACTACAAATGTCCTAAGTCGATCGACTTCGTCGAGAGTCTGCCCAAAACCGGCACGGGAAAATTCCTGAAGCGCGAACTGCGCAAGAGGTATTGGCGATAATCCGGTACCCCCTGGTTGGCAGACTTGGGTCTTGCAATGGCACGATCTCCGTTGGCACGTTCCCAAAATTAAAGCGGCAGGCACGCGGCCTGCCGCCTCTCTGGCCTATGTATACGTCATTTCGCTTTATTAACAGCTTTCTTGAGCTCGATACCCGGTGTGAATTTCGCGACCTTGCGGGCCGCGATCTTGATGACAGCGCCGGTCTGTGGGTTCCTGCCATTCCGCGCTTTCCTCTGCGAAACGGCAAAGGTGCCGAAACCGACCAATGTCACCCTGTCCCCTTTCTTCAGGGAAGCGGTCACGCCATCAATCATGGTATCGATGGCTAGACCGGCGTTCGTCTTGCTGATGCCGGTGGTTGCCGCGATTTTATCGATCAAATCGGCTTTGTTCATGCTATCTCCTGCAGGTTGGCACCTGTGTTGCGCCGATTAAGCGCCAGCAGCAGCGGTGTTGTCAAGGAAGTTTCGAAAGAAATGCGTGAAAAACCCGCTTCCCATGCGGGTTTCCAAAATTTCTGGAGCGGGTGGCCTGTAAAAGCCTTAACTGGCACGCAATGACGCTTCCGGTTCCTCGGAAAGCCGTGGTAGGCACAGCTTCAGCAGGTCGCACAACTCTGTGAACTGCCGCACCCACTGATGCTCGTCTCTTGCCGCATGGTCCAGGTACTTCGTTTCGAGGTATCCGTAGACGCGGTCCTGCATCCTCGTCAGGTCCACCTCGAACGGAAACTCCCGCACCAGCGCAATCACATCGTTCAAATACTCGAGCATCAAAACATCGGGATCATCCGGCAGTTCCGCGCTCATCCGGTTCAGCCTCCGCGAGATCACAAACCCTATGCCATTGATCCCCAACATCACCCGTTCGCGCTGCGCCGTCTGGATCACCGAGCGAAGTTCTGCGGTCGGGATCGGGTGTTCGACATCGAATGCGCGGCGAATGCGTGCGTTCAGCACAAACTCCGATGTATGCCGCAGCACGTTCGGTATCGGCGCGCCGATCTCACCGAAGAAATCGATGAGCGAAGCATGATGCTCATACACCTGTCCATAGGCCGACTCCACCTCTTCCATCGTCGATCGCAAGATCTGTCCCAGCACCTTGCGCTGCTCATCCTTGAACAGCGAGCGCAGCGAGTACGATGTCCCTTCAAACTGATGGTCAAGGACCCGCAGAGTTGCGGGCAGGTCGGCAGCCTGGAACGCGCCCAGCGCATTCGCCGCCGTCTCCATGAACTCTTTTTCTCCGCGTAGTTTTCGAACTCCTGCACTGACGTTATGATCGCCAAAACGCAACACACCGTAGGTCAGGTCGGTTTCCTCGGTGGTTATGCGGGAATGCACACAAATCTGTCCCAACCCCAATTGGGATAAGCCCGAAACGCTTCGCCGCTCCCGCTTAACTTCAACGTCATAACAGAAGATGCTTTTCAGTTGTTCCCGGGGATCAAACAATGAACTGATAGCGTAGTGTGCCCCCACGTCCGGCAGGTCGATTCGCGCCGGCTTCACCCACTTCTGGTAAATTTGCGCGCCATCGCCGTTTTCGGGAATATTGCTGATCGCCACCGACAGCCGGTTCAGGAACCTCTGCTCCAGTCCGTCGCCGAATAATTCCTGCGCCAGCTGCAAAGCCCGCCCCGCATACATGATGACCTGCACGGTCTCAATCCCCGACAGTTCACTGAAGAACCACCCGCAGCTTGTGTACATCAGCAACGCGTGCCGCTGCATTTCCAGCAGTTGGAGCGCCCGCACCTGCTCATCGTGGGTCAACTCATGCGTCGCGTTTTCGCTGAAGAACGCATCCAGGTTCTCCATTGAACGGTCAAGGATTACGTCGATGTACTCATCGCGTGCTCCCCATGGATACTTCAACAACTCCGCCGCTGTCCCCTCGTACATCGGCGCCAGTTCATCCCGCAGGGAGTCGAGTGCAGCCCGCAGCGGCGCTCGCCAGACCTGGTTCCAGTCGCCATTTCCGCCGGTATTGCATCCGCAGTCGCTGCGCCAGCGCTCCACGCCATGCACGCAACTCCACGAGGTGTTATTGATGATCTCGACTTCGTGCGTCGGCGGGTTCTCCTCCAGGAACTCGCCATAATTGGTGAGCTTCGCCTGCTCGTGGCTCTCGATGTATTGCAGCGCGAACGCCAGGGCCATCTCGCCGAAGCGGTGATGATGCCCGTAGGTCTCACCGTCGGTAGCGATGTGCATCAACTGCGGCCAGTCGCGTGTATCCGAAAAGCCTCCCAAAATACGCTTGGCAAAAGTCTCACCATTGTCGAGAAGCTTTTCGAATGCCACCGCCTGCGATACGGGGCCATCGTAGAAGAACAAGTTGATCGTTCTCCCGGAAGGTAGTTTCAGCAGGTACGCCCGGGTTGGATCAATCTTCCCACCCTCAAGATTGCGAAATCTTCCGCCATGTCCCAGCTTGCGAACCCCTCGCGCCTGGTGTGGGGCCAGCACCGTAAAACGGATCCCGTTGTCCGCCAGCGCCTCCAGCGTGTCGAGATCGGCCGCGGTCTCCGACACCCACATTCCTTCCGGATCCCGCCCGAAGCGCTTCTCGAAATCGCGAATGCCCCACAAGACCTGTGTATGCCGGTCCCGCGGATTCGCCAGCGGCATGATGATGTGGTTGTAAACCTGCGCCAGCGCATTCCCGTGTCCCGAGCGTGACTCACGGCTCTGCCGATCCGCCTCGAGAATCGCCGCATACGTATCCTTCGCCTTCTCTTCCATCCAGGAGAGCAGCGTCGGCCCGAAATTGAAGCTGATCGACGAGTAGTTGTTGACGATCTGCCGAATCCGCCCGCCTTCATCGAGAATCCGCGCATGCGCGTTTGGCCGGTAGCACTCGGCCGTTACCCGTTCGTTCCAGTCGTGATAAGGCTCGGCGGAATCCTGCACCTCGACCGCTTCCAGCCAGGGGTTTTCGCGGGGAGGTTGATAAAAATGGCAATGAATACAAACGTAGCGATCCATGGCGTGCAGGTGGTTGGATGCGGAGACACCAAGGTGGGTCTGAGAATCTTGGAATTTGGTGGAATCTCAAAGGTCTGGTGCCCTACATCTGCCGCAGTTAGCAGATGTGGGCACTCCGGGCCGGCGCCCAAACTGCGGTCCCCGGCGGGCGTGCAGAAACTCTCGCCCTAACGGCCATTGCATCGGTGCCGCGCTTCGTGATCCTGCAGCTCACCTTCTGTACTGGTCCCGAGCACGCTTCCAACCGTCACAAAACAACGCGTGCAGATTGAGTCGACACTCCCGTCCTTGTTCAATCGATGAATGAACGGCTGTTTCTGCAATTCAGACAAGTCGATTTTCGTCATAGCGGGGAGATATGGTGCAATGAGCGTGCCAAAGAAAGAGCACCTAAGTAACTGAGGAGAAAGGTCGTTATATCGAGTTGTCCGTAATTTCGAAATAAGTTCCTGTAATCTTTCCGCGGTGCAATTTAAGTTGTCCGAGATTCGCTGAAAAATCGCGAGCGGCACCGATCGTTCGTAACGTGTGGAACTTTCGTCGTACCTCAGCAGGCACAGTCAACTGACATGAACCCTATGCTTTTCAATGTGATGTCGCCCTCTTCGCCGTCCTTAGAACGGATCAAACTGCCCTCCCGTAACCATCCCCTCGCTAATCCGCCGCGCCTCGCGAAATGTCTCTGCCGTTCCCAGGTCCTTCCCCGGATTCGCGATCAGTTTCTCCAATTCCTCGTCGAAGAGCTTTGTCAGCAGCGTTGGCGTTTGCAGAATCGCCTCACCCGTGGCTTCGTCGATGATCGGCGTTTGGTCCGAATGCTTGAGCCTCTGCGCCAGCATCAGCCGGTAGATGCGATCGGTCGCGAGGTCTTCCATGTAGCCGTCCAGCAGACTCGCGCCTTTGCCGTTCAGCACGCCATTGCGATACCGAATCACCGTCCGCACCGCCGCCCGCGTTCCCGCGAGCGTGCGTTTTCCCACGCCCTCCGGCACCGGCCGCAGATCGGGATATCGTTCTGCATTCGGAAGTCTGCTTCCGACCTGGTTCGGGTAAGGGAACTGATCGACGGCGATCTGGTTCTGGTCCGGATGCCCGGTCCACGCGCCATCCATCAGTGAGTTGGCTTCGTTTTTCTTGTCCTTCGCCAGCACCGTCAGCGCCCGCTCGTTCAGCTCCCCATCCTCGCGGCTCGGGTACAGCGCCGTCATGCCGCCGATCGCCATCGCCCCGTGCTTATGGCAAAGCTCCGGCAGCAGCTCGCGCAGGTTCTGGAAAAACGCGACGTCGTGCGGAATCGTGTTGCGGTCGGGCAGCACCCAGCGCGGCTCTTCCAGGTTGAAGTGGATGAGCGACGCCATGTAATCCCACCGCCCAAGGTTCAGCCCAAGAATGTGGTCGCGCAGGTTATATAGAAATTCCTCCATCTGGTACGCCAGCGGATGCGACTCCACCAGCGCCATGCACTTGATGTAATCCTTCGGCCACCCGCGCTTCTCCGCCACCGTCTTGAACAGCTCGTTCCACCACAGCGCCTCGTCCGCCGACTCCGACTTCGGAATGTAGAACGCCAGCGGATGCTTCAGCTCCTTCGGATCGACGCGGTACACGAGGTTTGCGACGTCGAACAGCGACGCCGACATCACGTCTTTCATCACGCCACCCTGGTGCAGATGCAGCCCGCGCACCCGCAGCCAGATCACCGTCTTGCTCGGCTTGATCCCGATCTTCTGGCCGCGCTTCTTGTCGTCATACGTCAGCTCGCCGCGCAGCGCCGCCATGATGTTCTCGACCCCAAGCTGTTGGTGATACCACTCGTTCACCGTCGAGTCCTCGAGATCGAGCATCACGCCCGGCGCGCCCGAGTTCAGCATCTTCACCACCAACTCGGCCTCATCCGCCGGCCCGGTCATCTGGTTGCGCTGATCTTGACACCACTCCGGCAGCGCAATCCGCCACTCGGTGGTCGTCGCTTGCGAAGGCTGCAAATGATCCGGCGGCTTTCCCGCATGCGCCGCCTGCAACACCTGCTTGCGCTTCGCCCCCAGCTCCTGCTGCCACGGCGTAAACCGCTCGTGCAGCGGAGCCAAAAATTCCATGAACCCTTCGGGCAGTTCGTGCGCGGGATCGAACCCGGCGGGCGCAGCGTTCAGGCGAAATCCAATAGAGTTGAAATTCACAGTCGAGACAGCCATAGCCGTCACCTCAATTGCCATCAGCGACGCCAACGGCGAAATGTTAGAAGCAGAAACCCGGGAGGTCGTTGGCCTTAGTAGATGCGTTTGGCGCGATTAGGACGCGGGATTCGTCGCGATTTTGACGGAGTGAATGCTAGAGGTTCCGTTCGGAAGCTACATCTTCACGACAATTCGCAAGCCGATCTTGGGCGTCTCATCCTGCTCTTACTTGTGCTGCTGGGGTTAGTCCTTCCACTTTGGCTGGAAGCCCGTCACGGACAGCGAGAATCTGATACTACTGCTCCCCAAAAAGACAAATCGAGCTGACCTCCCCAACGTCCCAACCTATGAAATAATCACTTCACCCCCGCCTGCTCCTTCCGGGCCGGGTAGCTCATCTAATAGACGTGACCCTAGTGACTTCTCCTGAAAAACGCTTCTTCTTCGAAAAATACGGGCTGAATGAGAAAGACGTCGAGCGCTACCTCGGGGCGGCTCTCTCCGCCGGCGGCGACTATGCCGATCTCTACTTCGAATACCTGACCTCGACAGCTCTCAGCCTCGACGAGTCCATGGTGAAGTCGGCCTCGCAGGGCATCAGTGCCGGATGCGGCGTTCGCGTCATCAGCGGCGAGCGTACCGGCTACGCCTACACCGACGATCTCGCGCCCGAAAAGATTCTTCACGCCGCCCGAACGGCCGCTCTCATCGCCAGCGGCCCGGCCAAGACCCCGGTGGTCGACCTGAAAACGAATCGCCGTCACGACCTCTACCCGCTCGCGCTGCCCCCGGTCGACGCCGAGATTTCGACCAAGCTCGATCTCGTCGTCCGAGCCGACAAGGCCGCCCGCGCCTTCGATCCCCGGATTAAAGAAGTTCGCGCCAGCTACGCCGACGAGTTTCGCAACATTTTCGTCGTCGGCTCCGACGGCACCTACGCCGAAGATGCGCAGCCTCTCGCGCGCATGAGCGTCTTCGTCCTCGCCCGCGACGAAAAGAATTCGTCGAAGGGAACCTCCGGCGGCGGTGGACGCATCCCGCTCGACGTCTTCCTCAACGAGAAGACGCCCGAGCATTTCGCCATCGAAGCCGCGCGCCAGGCGCTCATTCAACTCGACGCCCGAGAGTGTCCCGCCGGCGAAATGGAGGTCGTCCTCGGTCCCGGCTGGCCCGGCATTCTTCTTCACGAAGCCATCGGTCACGGCCTTGAAGCCGACTTCAACCGCAAGCAGACCTCGGCCTTCACCGGACTGCTGGGCAAGCGTGTCGCCAGCGAGAAGTGCACGGTTGTCGACAACGGCACCGTTCCCGGCCGCCGTGGCTCGCTCAACATCGACGACGAGGGCAATCCGACCTCGGACACTGTTCTGATCGAGAAGGGAATCCTCAAGGGCTACCTCACCGATAAGCTCTCCGCTCGCCTAATGAACATGGGCAACACCGGCAACGGCCGTCGCGAGAGCTACGAGCACATTCCCATGCCGCGCATGACGAACACCTATATGTTGAGCGGTGACGATTCGCCCGACGACATCATTCGTTCGGTGAAGCGCGGCCTCTACGCTGTCAATTTTGGCGGGGGCCAGGTCGATATTACCAACGGCAAGTTCGTCTTCTCGGCATCCGAGGCCTACATGATCGAGGACGGCAAAATCACCGCCCCGGTGAAGAACGCGACCCTGATCGGCAACGGCCCCGACGTCCTGACGCGCGTCAGCATGGTCGGCAACGACCTCAAACTCGACGAGGGCGTAGGCACCTGCGGCAAAGACGGCCAGTCCGTCCCCGTCGGCGTCGGCATCCCGACCCTGAAAGTCGACCGCCTGACCGTGGGCGGCACTGGACATTGATAAAGACTAAGAAACCACGAAGACACAGAGACCCGAAGGCTGAGGGCAAACGACCCTTTAACGCGTTGCACTAAGATCTCGAATTTGGGTTTTTCAGAATTCATTCTCTCGGTGCCTCGGTGTCTCAGTGGTGAATAAACACTTTGAACTATGACGAATACTGAAACTCAACCCGCCGCCCCCGCCGTAGAAACCGACCTTCGCGAAATCGTCACCGACGTGGTGAAGCAAGCCATGGAAGGCGGCGCCACTGCCGCCGAAGCCGTCGTTGGCGACGGCTCCGAATTCTCCACCGTCGTCCGTCTCGGCGAAGTCGAGACCCTCAAGGAATCCGGCAGCAAAGCCCTCGGCGTCCGAGTCTTTCGCGGCAAACGTGCCGCCAGCACATGGACCAGCGATCTCTCCGTCGAAGGTGTGCGCGGCATGGTTCGCAGCGCGCTCGAACTCGCCAGGATCACATCCGAAGATCCCTTCAGCGGCATTCCCGAGCCCGACGAACTCGGTTCGCTCCCCGGCGACCTCGATCTTTATTACGACGACGTCTACTCGCTCTCCAACGCCGATCGCATCGACTACGCGCGTCGCGCCGAGAAGGCCGCGATTACTGCCGACCCGCGGATCAAGAACTCCGAAGGCGGCACCTTCGATGCCGCGCTCGGCCGCAAGGTCATGGCGAACTCGCACGGCTTCGTCGGTGACTACCAGCGCTCCTACTGCTCCATATCCGCCGTGCCCATCGCGCAGGACGACAAGGGCAACATGCAGCGCGACTACTGGTACTCGGTCTCGCGCACGCTGAGCAAACTCGAATCACCCGAAGAAGTCGGACGCATCGCCGCCGAGCGCACGCTGCGCCGTATCGGCTCACGCAAGGTGAAAACCGCTCGCGTCCCAATCGTCTTCGACTGCAATATTTCCAAGGCTCTGCTTGATCACATCTTCGAAGCCGTAACGGGCGATGCCGTCTATCGAAAGGCATCGTTCCTCGCCGACAAGCTCGGCCAGAAGATCGCCGGCTCCAACATCACGATCATCGATGACGGAACCATCGTCGGCGGCTTCGGCACCAGCCCGTTCGACTCCGAAGGCGTTCCCTCGCGCCGCACCGTCGTCGTCGAAAACGGCGAGTTGAAATCGTATCTCCTGAACTGCTATACCGCACGCAAGCTCGGCATGAAGACCACCGGCAACGCCGCGCGCGGACTCGCCGGAACTCCCGGCATCGGTTCCGGCAACTTCTTCCTCAATCCGGGCACGCACTCGCCAAAAGAAATCATCGGCGACATCAAGGAAGGCCTGTTGGTAACGGAATTCCTCGGCTTCGGTGTCAACCTCGTCACCGGCGACTTCTCTCGTGGCGCCTCGGGCCTGTGGATCGAAAACGGCGAACTCACTTACCCGGTCGAAGAGATTACTGTCGCCGGCAACTTGAAAGACATGCTCAATAACATCTCGGAAATCGGCAACGACCTCGAATTCCGCGGCGCCCTGGCCTGTCCCACGCTCCGCATCGATGGCATGACCGTTGCCGGAGAGTAGTTCTGCACGAGGCCCGCAAGGGCCACTGCTTCCAGCCCGCCACTTTCAGTGGCGGGTCGCTATTTTGGGCTAAACTAGTCTCGTCGTTAAAAGCGCAGCATGCACCGAATCCGACTCATCGCTCTTCTTTTCCTTTTCTTCTGCGCGACCTTTTCCACGGCCCAACAAACCCCTCCGCCCGGACCCCAAAACCCCATACCCTCTCAAAACGCCCAACAACCAACCACGGCTCTGGCCGCTCCCACCGACGCCTTAACGAAAAAACACTTTTCTCAGGATGAACTCCGCGACCTCGTTCGTCGCGCCATGCTCAACGATCAGGAGAATTACCAGAAGCAGAAGGACCTCACTCACATCGAGCGCCAAGTGGTGCAGCACCTCGACAAGCAGGGCAATGTCAAAAGCACGGACTCCGTTACCCGCGAGATCCTGATCCTTTACGGACGCCGCATGGAGCACATCCTCGAACGCAACGACAAGCCGCTCAGCCCCGAGGAGCAGAAGAAGGAAGACGCCAAGTTCGACAAAGCCGTCGAGAAGTTAGAGAACGAATCGCCCGCCGACCGCCAGAAGCGCATCGCGAAATTCGAGGAGAACAGCCGCAAGGCTCGCGAGTTCGTCACCGAAGTCGCGAACGCCTTCAACTTCACCTTCGACGGCGAGGACACGGTCAACGGCCGCCCCGCCTACGTCATCAGCGGCACGCCCCGCGCCGACTACCGTCCCAAATCACGCGAAGGCAAGATACTGAAGAAGACGCGCGGCAAGATGTGGATCGATGTCGCCTCCACCCACTGGGTCAAAATCGACGCCGAGTTTACCGACACCGTGAGCTTCGGCTGGTTCCTCGCGCGCGTTCACCCCGGTACGCGCGTACAGGTCGAGCAGCATCTCTTCCGCGACGGCGTCTGGGTCCCCAGCGAAATCAAATTTAACCTCGATGCGCGCGTCGGCCTCTTCAAGCAAGTCAATCAGGATATCGACGTGACCTTCCGCGACTGGCGCAAGTTCTCCGCCGACGCAAAAATCATCGACTACTCCGAAGTGAAATAGCTCTTCTGCGTGTCGTTATCCTGAGCGAAGATCGCGAATTACATTTCGTGCCCCACATCTGCCGCAGTTAGCAAGTGGGTTCAGCGCTCGCGAACGCAGTCGAGGGACCTGCATCTTGCTTTCTTCGGGATCACCAACCTCGGTTATTCCCATGATTCCCATCACACACGGAGGTTCATGCTCCTTGCTTCCCCTCAAACCCCATGCATATACTACTGAGTTTGTTCAGCCAGGAGTGGGGTCAAAAAGGGGTGCGCACCGCATCTGCGGTATTCAGCAGACGCGGATCTTTCACACGAGCGTGATTGGCCGGTAGCCAGTCGCGGTGCCTTTGTGCGCTCCGTACCTCTCCTGAAACTGCCCTGTTAGGTTCTGGGCTCGTGCTGCGAACTCGGAGATGGTATGGCAACCGTAACTACGCAAGAAACGAATCCCTGGGAAGCCCAGGCTGCGCGCTTCGACTTCGCCGCGCAGAAACTCAACCTCGACGAGGGTCTCTGGAAGATCCTCAGCCAGTCCAGCCGCGAGATCACCGTCCACATTCCCGTGGGGATGGACGACGGGCACCTCGAAGTCTTTACCGGCTATCGCGTGCAGCACTCCATCGCGCGCGGCCCCGCCAAGGGCGGCATTCGCTTCTCGCCCGACCTCAACCTCGACGAAGTTCGCGCGCTCGCCGCCTGGATGACCTGGAAGTGCGCGGTCGTCAATATTCCCTTCGGAGGTGCCAAGGGCGGCATCATCTGCGATCCCAAGAAGATGTCGATGAGCGAACTGGAACGCATGACCCGCCGTTATACTGCCGAACTCATCGAATTCCTCGGTCCCGAAAAAGACGTTCCCGCCCCCGACATGAACACCAACGAGCAGGTGATGGCCTGGATGATGGACACCTACTCCATGCACATGCGCCAGACCGTTACTGCCGTCGTCACCGGCAAGCCCATCAACATTGGCGGATCGCGTGGTCGTCGCGAGGCGACCGGGCGCGGCGTCATGATCGTCACCAACCAGGCGATGAAGAAACTCGGCATGTCGCCCGAGAGCACGCGCGTCGTCATCCAGGGCTTCGGCAATGTGGGTTCCAATGCCGCTCGCCTCATGTACGAAGCAGGCTACAAGATCGTCGGCATCGGCGAGTGGGACGGCGGACTTTACAATCCCAGGGGCATCGACGTAGATGCGCTCTGGGAGCATCGCCAGCGCAACGGCGTAATCCACGGCTTCAGCGGGGCAGAGAAGGCCGACACCGCCGACCTCCTGGTCGCCGAATGCGAGGTGCTTGTTCCCGCAGCAACCGAGAATGTCGTCACGACTCAGAACGCGGCACAGATCAAGGCCAAGGTGCTAGTCGAAGGCGCCAACGGCCCAACCACCGCCGCCGCCGATGACATCCTCGCCGACAACCACGTCTTCGTCATCCCCGACATTCTGGCCAACGCCGGCGGCGTCACCGCTTCGTATTTCGAGTGGGTGCAGGATCGGCAGGGCTACTTCTGGAAGGAGTCGCAGGTCAACGAGCAACTGGAGCACATCATGGTTTCGTCGTTCGACGATGTGATCCGTTACGCGGAGATGCACAACGTCAACAACCGCATCGCAGCCTACATGCTCGCCATCGACCGCGTCGCCTACACCATCCGCCAGCGCGGAATTTACGCCTAGCTGATTGTTCGGAAATTCCGTGCCCCACATCTGCCGCAGTTAGCAGATGTGGGGCTTTTCCAGGCCTTTCGTGCTATTCCTGCCGCGTGTCTCAGCCGAGTCCTTCCGAGCCACCCTGCATCCAAACCTGTAGATGATTCATATTGACTGGAACCCCATGCCGCACCTGGGGCCCCTGCCTATCAATTGGTACGGCCTCACGTTTGCACTGGGCTTCATCGTGGGCGGATGGCTGGTGTGGCGCTGGGCTGCAGGATTTCCCGAACTGCGCGCCAACCTCGAGTCCCTGATGATTTGGATCGCGGCCGGCACCGTGATTGGAGCCCGGCTCTACTACGTCGCCCAGAACGACACCATGCAGTACCTCACCCACCCATGGCTGATCCTGGCCGTCTGGCAAGGCGGACTAGCTTACTTCGGCGGCCTCTTTGGAGCGATCGCCGCCTCGGTAATTTATCTGCATCGGCACCGACTCAACTTTTGGAGAGTCGCAGACGTCTTTGCGCCCGCCATTGCTATCGGCTCCGCAATCGGACGAATCAGTTGCGGGCTTGACGGCATGGACTACGGCACTCCTACAAAGCTGCCGTGGGGCGTCATTTACGAAAACCAGAACAGCTACGCGCCCATCGATGGCGTCGCGCGCCACCCCGATCAGTATTACGAACTCCTCGGCGACCTGCTCATCGCGTGGATACTGCTGAAACTTCGTGGCAAGATGCCCAACGGCGCATTGTTCGTGCTGTACCTGATTCTCTTCAGCGTGTTGAGGTTCTTCGTCTTTTTTGTCCGAGGCAGTTCGCCGGTCGTGGCATTCGACCTCAAGAATGCTCAATGGACCGCCCTGGCTTTCCTGGCCTTTGCCATACCAGCCTTCCTGTGGCGAATGCATCGTAAGAAGACTTCCGCGGCACTCGCCCGGTAATCCGGGTCTGTTCTGTAGATTATTATGCAGTGCGGATGCACTTGGAGCTTACAGGGAGCCGACGCGACTGACAGGAGCAGGATGCAAAACGGATTTGCGGGGGTAGGACGGCACCGAAAAAATCGTCAGTGTTGATGTATCCAATTCCATGCCTCCCTCCCCGTTGCTGGACAGATTCCGAGCACGCGGGGGCCCGCCCTGCTTTGAGGAGCCTCCGTTCCTTCCTCCCGGGCATCCGACCCATTATGGGAAATCGGGTGGAATGCTGCTTCGGCCAATTGATTTAATCCAAAGCCTCGGAGCATAATTCAGTCTGAAGCCCCGCTGCGTGGTCCTGAGTGAATCTGCCGAATTACATCACGATGGGTCGCATTTTCAGTGTGCCGATCCTTATCTGGATCCTATGCAGCCACTATTTTCCCGAGGCACACGGCCAGCGAGAGTTGATCGCCTCGGGCGTCTTCATCCTCGCTTCCATCACTGACGGGCTGGACGGCTACCTTGCACGCCACCGAGGCCAGGTCACAACCCTCGGCATGCTCCTCGACCCGCTTGCCGACAAGTTGATGATCGCCGCCGCCTTCGTCACGCTCGTGCAGGTCGCGCCTGAACTGGTCGCCGCGTGGATGGCCGTCATTATTATTGGGCGCGAGTTCCTCGTCAGTGGCCTGCGCTCCATTGCCGCGCAGGAAGGCTTCACCATCCAGGCCAGCGATCTCGGCAAGTTCAAAATGGTCGTCCAGATCGTCGCCGTCGTCGCCGTCATTTTGGCGCACCGCTGGGTGTACTGGCCCATCGGTCCTTACATCTTCCCGGTACACCTCATCGCGCGGATCGCCATCTGGTTCATGGTTGCGCTCTCGCTCATCTCGGCCATCGATTACTTCGTCGCCTTCTGGTCCAAGATTGACCGTCAGGCCGTCAAGCGGCGCAAGCGTCGTGTATTCGTCCTCAGCCGCCGCCACAAGAACAACGACGTTCCTGCGACATAGGAGTCGCGTCGTGAGTTCCAGTTCACAACTCGCGGAGCAGTCCAAAATCCCTTCCGCCGAATATTCCGCCGACGAGCGCAAGCTGCTTCTCCGCTTCGCTCACCAGTCTATCCGCGAGCGCCTTCAGGGCCTCGAGTTCGAACCGCCCGCGCCCTCTGCGCACCTCGCCGAAATGCGCGGCGGTTTCACCACGTTGCACATCCAGGGAAAGCTGCGCGGCTGCATCGGCTACGTAGTCGCCATGAGCCCGCTATATCAGACGGTGATCGAGACCGCGTCAGCCGCTGCATTCGAAGATCCGCGCTTCATGCCCCTTCGCGAACCCGAAGCGCCGTTGCTGCAGATCGAAATCAGCGTGCTCTCGCCTCTTGCCCGCATCGCGCCCGAGGAAGTCGAAGTAGGCCGCCACGGCCTCATGATTTCGCATCGCGGCCATCGCGGGCTGCTTTTGCCGCAAGTGCCCATGGAATGGGGCTGGGACCGCGAGCGCTTCCTCTCCGAAACATGCCGCAAAGCCGGCCTTTCTGCCGACGCCTGGCGCCACGGCGCCGAGATCGAAGCCTTCAGCGCCGAAGTCTTCTCCGAATCCTCCCCCGCCGAATCCCTCCGTGACTGAGAATAAGAACTGCCGTCATTCCGAGCGAAGGTCGCGAGTTGTTGTTTGCGCGCGGTCGTTGGCGCGCTCGCGACCGTAGTCGAGGGACCTGCATTCCTTCAGCATCGCGCAATAGAAAAGGCGGGCCAATTTCAGCCCGCCTTTCCGCGCAAGGAGTCACCCGAGAAAACTTATTGTTCTTTTTCCACAGCGACCACGTCGCCCACCAGCACATCCTCCAGCGACATCGTGATCATGCAGGTCGCCGTGTCCGGTGTCACCGACAGTACTACCATTTCGCCCACTCCGCGGTACGGCAACTTCTTATAGTCGCGATTCGTGAGTTTTACATTATGCTTCGACTCATCGCTATAGTACGGCGGATACAGTGATAACCGGTCCACCGGATACATCGTGCTCGGATCGTAATTTCTTACAACCCGCAGATAGTCGCCAGGATGGAGCCCCTTGTTCGCTCCGATATTGACGTACACCTTCTGTCCTGCTCCCAACTCCTGGTCAAAATCCTTCCCGTCAACGATCCGTCCCGTCACGCCGCCATACGGCGCAAAGCGCGCGAACTCAACGTGTCCCTTGCGGAACTTCACCATTTCTTTTTCGTGGAATGGCATCAGGATGTCGCCCGGCGTCATCGGCTCGCAGCTGAACTCGATCTGTCCCACTGCCACTTCCTTATCGATATACGTGACAACCACGCGCCCGATATCGAAGTATTCGTCGCCGGCATCCTTCAGCAGTTTGTGCAGTCCCGGCATCGATTCATACCGGTCCGGGTCCTCAACTCGCCGCACCACCGAGTACCGGTTCCCCACCGCGTATCCCGGTCCCGAGAGGTAGATATACGAGTTTCCCGACGGGTTACCGGCGAACCGCGTCTCGTGCGGCGAATTCATTCCCGCCAGCACATGGTCCGCGTTGGAGAGGTGTTCCTTGGTGACGAAGCCCGCACAGTAAATGTCCGAGTACGTCGGCTCCTGTTCGTGAACTTTCAAGTTCGTGCTAGGCACATACATCGCCTCCGGCGCGGCCGGAGCCTGTTCCTGTTCCTGCGCGAAAGCGATTAGCGGAATGGCTAGCAGCATGGCTGCCAAAACCTTTTTCATGTTTCCTCCGGCCCGGGAGACCCCGAACCCCTCGGTGCCCCATATCTGCGCGTTTTCGTAGATGTGGGCTCAACCTAACCCTGTCCGCCCCAGTGACTTAGGCACCAACGCCCCAACCTCTGGCCCCCGTCTCTAAGTCTTTGTTCTGAACGGACTTCGACATTCGAACGCTACCATCCGCTTATTTTCCTGACAAGTTACCGAAAGTGCATCGTATTAACGGTAAAGGTACTTACAACCCCTTTCTGACCCCATTAAAAACTCTTTAGTTGCATATATTTGCATCGATCCTTATGATTCCCTCGCGAACACGCTAAATGTCCTTATCTGCCAACATGAGCGCCGCGCGCCTGATGCGCCTGCGCCTTCCCAAACTGTGCATCGCCGTCACCGGCGCCGATCCCAATGAACTTGTGGACAAGGCCGAGGGCCTCGTCTCCGAAAACCCGTTCCTTGAGTTCCGCCTCGACTATCTGAAGAATCCCGCATCCGCCGCACCGCGCATCCGCAAGTTCCTCGAAACCCGCACCGACGCCACCGTAATCGCCACCTGCCGTCGTGCGCCTAACGGCGGCAAGTTCAAGGGCTCGCTCGCCGCGCAACTCGACGTCCTCCTCAAGTCAGCCGCCGCCGGATGCCAGATCGTCGACATCGAACTCGAATCCGCCGAAGCCCTCCGCGCCGGCGATCTCGACAAGCTTCGCGGCCGCGCCGCCATGCTCCTGTCGTTCCACGACTTCAAGCACACGCGCAAGATCGACGAAACCTTCGCGCGCATGAAGCCCTTCGCCGCCGACTTCTACAAGATCGTCACCACGGCGACCAGCCTCTACGACAATGTCCTCATGATGAAGTTCCTGCAGGAGAACCACGATCGCTATTCGCTCGTCGGTCTCTGCATGGGCGAGCAGGGAATCATCTCCCGCGTTCTCGGCCTGCGCGCCGGAAGCGTCTTCACCTTCGCCGCCGCCGGCCGCGGCGAGGAAACCGGTCCCGGCCAAGTCACCGCCGCCGAGCTTCGCAGCGTCTATCGCATCGACAGCGTCGACGCCGCCACGCGCGTCTACGGTGTCGCCGGAGATCCCGTCGAACACTCGCTCTCGCCCGTCATGATGAACGCCGCCTTCCGCCGCGAAGCCGTCAACGCCGTCTACCTTGCGCTCCACGCCAAGAAGCTCGACGATCTCATCAGTTGCGCCCGCGAGATCCCCTTGAGCGGCTACAGCGTGACGATGCCTTACAAAGAGGAGATCCTGCCGAAGCTGGAGAAGACCGACGCTGTCTCCGCGCAAGTCGGCGCCACCAACACCGTCGTCCGCGGGCAGGACGGACGCCTCTTCGGCTTCAACACCGACGTTGCTGGCGTCACGGTTCCGCTCGAGGAGCGCCTTTCGCTTCAGGGAGCGCGTGTGCTCGTCCTCGGCGCCGGAGGCGCGGCCCGCGCCGCCGTTCACGCCGTGAAGTCACGCGGCGCCGAAGCCTTCATCCTCAATCGCACTCCCGCTTCGGCGCAGAAACTGGCCAAGAAAGCGCACGCCAAGACGATCAAGCGAGCCGATCTCGCGAAACTCGAGTTCGACGTCATCATCAACGCCACTCCGGTCGGAATGGGCGGCAACGGCCAACCGCTGCTCAACGAAAAAGAGCTGAAAGCTCGCTACATCTTCGACATGGTTTACAACCCGCAGGAGACTCGCCTTCTGGCCCTCGCGAAGTCGAAGGGGCTGCACACCATCAGCGGCGTCGAAATGTTCGTGCAGCAGGGCGCGCGCCAGTTCGAGATCTGGACCGGCAAGCCCGCACCCATCTCCGAAATGCGCTACGCCGTCACCCGCGAACTCGACAACCGGGCCGCAGCCGCAGCGAAATCCAACGGGAAGGCGAAAAAGAAACACTAACTGCGGGTACCAGGTACCGGGTTCCGGGTACCCACCCCCCTATTTCCCGAATCTTTGTTTCCAATATTTTGCGGAGATTTTGATCGCAAAATATTGAGCCACTTGGTCTTAAATCCTCGGGTATAGAAAACAAAAGACTTAAGGGCGGGAAATGGCCGCCAGATACGGGCTCCCTCTCCGCTGTTCTCCGAACAATCAAAAGCAACATCAAAAGAGATTCTGAACGAGCCAACGCAAAAGTCCACAGGACGACTGGTTGTAGCCCAGGATTTTCAATCCTGGGAGGTGGAAGGCGCACATCTTCCTTTTGTTTGTTAAAGCAGGTGCGCGGGTTGAGAAAGATCAAAACCCCACCCTGTCGCTGCGCGACAAGGGTAGAGCACGACCGAAGAACCGAAGATCGGGTGAACCGAACAACGGACTTCAGCACCAAATAGCGACGGCGCCCGCAAAGGGCGCCGTTCGATGGAACTCTGTCCGAGTACATTATATCAAATTGAAGGGTGATTTCTGAGGTTTTGGTTGGGAGCTATATTTCGAGCGCCGAGAATATTTTGCGGGGAATTGGTGACGTCCGTCTCTTGACAGTGTGATCGTCGACCGAGGGATCGGGCAGAATTCCCGGAGAGGACAAGGTTCGTGGTCAACCGGCCCTTTCCAAGAACGGGAAAGGACCGGGCACCCAACGCCTGTGTCGTAGGAAGGTTCGGCCACCCGCCAGGGCGCACGCCAGTTCGAAATATGGACCGGCAAACCCGCACCCATCTCCGAAATGCGCTACGCCGTAACCCGCGAACTCGACAACCGCGCCGCCACAGCAGCTGCGAAATCCAACGGGAAGAAAAAGAAATAGACGGTTCTAATCGTTTTGATCCATCGGATATCCCATGACGGTGCCCCACATCCGTCGTAGTTAACGGATGTGGGATTGGGGACTTCTCCAACTCTCTCGGTGCCCCACATCCGTCGTAGTTAACGGATGTGGGCATACCTCACTCTGGAATCGTCAACAAATTCGGGGTTCTTCCGTTTCTCCGATCCGCCGTCCACTGACTCTCAACCTCCACCACTCCAACTTCCGCCGTCATGTAATGTCGAAAACTACTCCACTTCCAATCCTCGGGATTCTCAACGAGACCGCGTTTCACGGGGTTCCGATGGATGTACCGCAACTTGTCGGTGAAACTCTCATGTGACCGGACATTGTGATCGTAATAGCGCTTCTGCCACAGCGGGACGTCTCTTTCCGGCCAGTAATGCCGCGCTCTCCCCGCCACCGAAACCTTCAGTGCCTGCAGCGCCTGCGCCAGCGTGTCCTTCTTCGGTTCCGACACCAGCAGATGCACATGCTCGGGCATCACGACATACCCGTAAACTCGAAACAGGTATTCACGCCGCGTCCTCTCCAGGCATTCGACGAACAAATCTCGAATCCACGCTTCCCGCAGAAGCGGAAGCCGCCCATAGCAACTGAAGGTGATGAAATGAGATTGCCCGGATTGGTGATATCGTACGAGTCCCGTTGGCACGAGCCAACCGTATCAGCCCATCGAGGCCGCCCATGACCAACGGTGTTCAGTTGGTTAATTCCGAGCTCGCAGATGATGCTAGAATTTGCATCATCTTGTTCCCATATGCGTGATATAGACATACGTCGAGAACTACGCCGGGAAATGACGCTCCAGCATGGGCGGGATCCTGAGACGCTGGTCGTTGAGGAGTTAGGGCTGTGCCAGGGGCTCGCTAGGGTTGATCTAGCCGTGATTAATGGAAGTATTCATGGCTACGAGATCAAGAGTGAACAGGACACCCTGAATCGATTGCCCGGCCAAACGCAGACGTATAACAGGGTCTTCGACTACGTGACAGTTGTGACCTCCCGCAAGCACGCCGACAAAATCGCAAAAATGGTGCCAAATTGGTGGGGGATTTCTATTGCGGTACCCGCTGAGTCTGGTGTGCTTTTAATAAAGAAGCGGCAGGCAAAGAAGAATAGGAAGACAGATTCATTCGCCCTAGCGCAACTGCTGTGGCGGGACGAAGCCATCGACGCTCTTGTCTCAGTTGGCGTCACGGGAATCAAAAGCAAGCCGCGGCAATTACTTTGGCGTCGACTCTCGCTTGATATTCCTCAAGAAGAACTCGGAAGGATTATCAGGACCCGCCTGAAGCAGCGTTCAACGCGTTGGCGAGCGCCCTCACAACTAACGTCAGGTGATGGTTTGTCCCAACCTTCCGCCAAGTAGTAGCGTTGCCGGGGCCTTGCATCCCCTGAGCGCATTGTTCTATGAAGTTGTCCCCCCAACTAAAACCGCGCCCACTATATTCAGGTCTTCCAACCAGGACTCTGCACAGTTCAAAGTATTGTTCGAATCCGTACTGTCGAACATTTCTTCCTTTGATGATCAACCAATCATCAACGCTCGTGTATCTTATGTTCGCACTCATCCGCATGGTCCGAGGATCCAACTCCTTCGGGATGGGATGCGCAATTGCGTAGTCTCCGTAAATTAAATCTCGGCGCGGCAGAGCCGTAGGGCGCCTCTGGAGAGTTCGCCAAAGCTGCCACTCTCGGCGAGGTAGAGTTGAGATGCTACCTGCGTTAACATCGCTGAGGTCTTCAGGAAATGACGCAGACGCTGCAATCATCCGTCGCCACTCGTCTCTGCGAGGAATCATTGAAAAAATGGACCGCACGATAAGTAACGCACGACTCGTTTCATAACTGAGGTCCTCGAGGTCAATTAAAAGGTCCAAGGAATCCGCTGTACGCGTCCCGAATGCGGTCACTAAACGAGAAACGTCCGCTTCAATGTCGACCTCTTCTTCGAAGTCATCAACTACGAGACGTACACATGCTCCTAATCTGCTCGTCGCTGAGTATCCGACCACAGCGTCAAGAGTCTCCTGAGATGGAGTGCGAGGGAGAACCGGGATCGCTCGAATCCCAAGCCTACGACACTCGTCTAGAACGATCCCGAAGGCTACCTGCCCGTCAGAAAGAGATTCCGTTTCATCCAACCAGGAAAGGTCAACGTACAAGGAGCGATCAGTCCAGCATTTCCTGATTCGCTCAATTACGGCCGATACATGCTCTTCCAGCGTCCGGGCTGGACGCTCGTTGGCATAGTCATACGGCACGCCGGGAATCTCGATCAGGGGCATCATTGAATCGCGAACATCGTTGGAAAAAATGGTAAGAGCTTCCAACGCCGCGAACTCACCTTCTTTACCCTTCAGAATAGGTACATAGCTCGGTGTGGACATTCGCTCGTCTCAGCCTCCCAGTTCAGACTTCAAGTTTACGGAACGTGACGCCCCAACCAAGTCCGGGAATAAGGAGAGATGGTTGATATTCATCCGATCAAGTGTCCGAAGGCAGATGAGTCGATCATCATTTGGAATCTCAATGCGCATCAAAATGGGGCTCGAAATACCCTCGAACGCGTGGGCGACCCACTGCTCGATGGGTGTCCCGATAGGCGCTCGCGTGAATAAGCCACCCTGGTTCACGAGTCTCTGATTTTCGTCGGACATCGGCTCTATGAATTCGATGATTGGTACCCGGCCCTGCTCCAAACTCGGAAGGTCAGCTATATCGACATTCCGCTTCATTACGGCCCACTGGTCCAACCCGTAGACCACTCGAGTCGCGGTCTGATCAGTGGGATTTTCTTCAAACGCGAAATATGCCGCAGCGAACGGAGACCGCGTCCAATCGAGTAGTGGGGTAGCTAGGCCGTAATGCTGCCCTAATGCCCACCAGTCGTTCTCACCTTCGAGAGTTTGCGGATTCGGCCCTCTTCGCCCTCGGGCCGCATACTTGAATGATCGGAGGTGTTCTGTCGACCTAGTCTCCAGAACGTCTGGCGCTTTCTGAATAATCCCAATCTTTTCGAAAAAACGGTCCAGTGAAGAACTTAGGCTCCAATCCGACCGCCTTTGACCACGCCAAATATACACCTGCTTGTTTGTCAAAGCAGACTGAAACACTTCCTCTTCGAGAAAGTCAAAGAAATGTGCCCAAGCACTCAGACGGTAAGTAGCGATCCCATCGCCCAGCGATACTTGTGACCACCTTGCATTCTCGTGAGCGTTACCCGCCCCTTGGTGAACATCTGGTTCCTCGGGCACGCAATTCCTCCGATAGCAGTTCGAAAAAAGACCAGCACTGCATGTAATCATAATCAACGTGTTCTTGAAACCCACAGAGGATTCGACGTGCAATTCCCGTATTGGGACTTTCGTAAGTTCTTGCGCTCGTCCGACTCAGCTCACCCTTCCGCGATCTGCTTCCACTCCGTTTCCGACTCGGCCGGTAGCAGCACGACCAGCGTGTAGATTCCGAGCGCTGTTCCAAAAGGTATGGAGAGCAGGCTGAAGAAGGCCATTACCAGGGCGAGCATGCGCGCCCACGGTGCTCGCTGATACAGTCCCCAACCGACGGCCAGCGACAACACCGCGATTGTCGCCACCAGTATGCCAACGCCCGTCAGCAGCGTTTGTACCGGGAACGGAATTGGCTGACGTTGCTGCTGGGAGATCATCGGCAGCATGAACGACCCGATTCCGAATAGCACGAGCGCGCCGAACAATCGCAGTGCTCCCATCGCGAACCACAACGCGGTCAGCAGCGTCAGCTGACTCTGAACCTTCGGCTTTCTTTCCGTGACCACGACCGCCTTGGCCTGGCAACTCGGACAAAACGCCGCGCCCGCCGGAAGCACACTCCCGCAATAATTGCAGAACATGGTGTCCTCCATCTGTATGTAGTACGTGCGAATCATCGCTAAGACGCACTTTATACACCGGCGCAATGGGGTGGTAAAGCAGGTCCGTGCTATTGCCGAGGAATGCAGGTCCTTCGACTACGCAGATTCGCGTCTGCGACGCGAACCTGCTCCGCTCAGGATGACGAGGGTGGGGTTGGGCGCGGGTAATGCAGGAGTGAAGGCCTGCTCCACCCAACTACGACACTTCCTTCCGCTTCGCCAGCTTCTCGTACATGACGACGCGGTTTCTTCCCCCGGATTTGGCTTCGTAGAGAGCGGAGTCGGATGCTTCGATGAGGTCCTGTTTGAACTGGGCGTCCTGGCTGTACATGGCGATTCCGACCGAGATGGTGAGGTGCTCGATGCGGTCGGGCGAGCCGGCGAAGAAGTTGGCTTGTTCGACGGCGCGGCGCAGGCGTTGTGCGACCTGGAGCGCACCCTGCGCGGTGGTGTCCGGCAGGATGATGCAGAATTCTTCGCCACCGTAGCGCGCGACGGTATCGATCTCGCGCATGTCCTTCATGAGGATGGTCGAGATGTCGCGGAGAACCTGGTCGCCGACCTGGTGCCCGTGGGTGTCGTTGAGTGCTTTGAAGAAATCGATGTCGATCATGAGCAGCGCGAGCGGCGACTTCTTGCGTTCGGCGCGCTTCAGTTCCAGGTCGAGCTGCTGTTCGAAGTATCCGCGCGTCTTCATTCCCGTAAGGAAATCGGTAAACGCGTAGCGCAGTAATCCTTCGTTGGCGTAATCGCGCGTGAGGAGATTCTCCGAGACGAGAGCAAGGATCCAGAGAAGCTGCGCGTCTTCGCGGCAGAATGTGTTCGCGCAGCGCGCGAAGAACTGCATGGAACCGAGCACGCGATTGCTGACGAACAGCGGAATCACGAGACACGACTCGGACTCCATCGCGCGGAGAGCGACATCGGCTTGCGGATTCTGGCCGAGCGTGATGAGCAGCGGGCGCGCGTGCTTCGCGGCCCAGAGATTGAGGACATTGCCGCGCTCGTAAGTCTCGGGATCGACTTCGACGACCGAGCGAGTAACGCGAAGATGCATCTTCTGCTCGTCCTCGTCCCAGAAGTAAACCATTCCGCGGTCGAAGGAGATGATTTCGGAAGCGAGGTCGCACAGCATGCTCAGCGTCGCATCGAGCTGCATCTGCAGTCCGGAGAGGATGCTGAGTCGGAGCAGCACGTTGACCTCGCGCCAGCGTTCGCGGAGCGTGCGCTCGTCGATCTCGGTGAATACCTCGACGACAAAGCTCTCAGTTGCGTAACTGTCGCTGGTTTCCATGTCAGGGATCAGGGGCTGCTTGCGAATCTCGAGTCGCAGACCGATCAGGACCAGTGAAGCTCCCGAGACGAATAGCTCTCTCCGCCATTCCGCGCGGGAGCAAACGAGCGTGAACCCGTAGGATGCATTCTACTGTGGCTTAGATGTCGATTGGGAGCGGATTTTAGGCCACAGCCAAGGGCGTCGAGAGGACAGGGATGCAACGTATGTTGCAGATGGCAAATGAGTTCTAGCAGAAGACTCAGGCTAATCGCCAGTTTGGGAGCGAACCGGGGGCACCATTGGGAATGAGTTATCCATGGGAATCTCAAATTGAGCCACTTGGATTACGGGAAAGCAGAAGCGGCAAATATGCAGAGAGTTGCGTAGTGGGTTACAACAGAGGTCATCATCTGGAAGACCAAAGCGCGGAGATGTGGACACCGAGGGAGTAAACACGGGGCTCCGAAAGTGGTATTGCAATTTTGAGCGAGAAAAACGGCCTATTCTGGT
The DNA here is from genome assembly GCA_032252755.1 of Terriglobia bacterium. Classification (NCBI taxonomy): domain Bacteria; kingdom Pseudomonadati; phylum Acidobacteriota; class Terriglobia; species Terriglobia bacterium. The sequence continues at coordinate 129,996 of JAVUPY010000070.1, read as the reverse complement.
TGCCAATTCTGGTTGTGAGCAGTAGGATGGGAATGCGGATGATCGTCCGCTTCAATTGCAGCAAGTTAAGGATTCACCTTATCCCACGTTCTTAAAGGCGTTCAACGCGAGTCGGCCATATTAACTGTCCGCGGCGTAGTTGCCGTACCGCGGACGACTTGGAGTGACGGAAATGGCGTGGTACGCATACTGCATTGCGGAACAAAAGACCTTTCCCAACGGTCGTGTCAGGCGTCCTTTTGCAATTGAGAACCTGAGCGGCATCAACGGTGCCCCGATTTTCGGTTATCCGAGCGGCGAGTTTGTCGTTCTGGTGAGCGAGTTCTCCCAGGGAACACCCCTAACCCAGCAGTCAGTGTTAGACCATGCACGGGTGGTGAGTGACTGTTTCCGTGACCGCACGGTTTTACCCTTCAAGTTTGGAACCATATTTGAGTCGGACGAAGCGTTGCGGCAGGCTGTACGCGGCAACAAGCGCTCGTTTACGGAGAGTGTGGATCGGCTGCGCGGCAAGTCCGAGATGCACATCAAGATGATCGTGCCGGAAAACCTGGTGCAGCATATTGTCAGCGATGCAGCGCCGGCGAGGCCGGGAAGCGAGTACCTGACCCAGTTGCGCGAGAAGGCGTCGCGCGATCGGGAGCGGCAGTCGAAAGCACGGGCGCTGTCGGTGCAGGTGCACAAGCTGTTCAATCCGCTGGAAGAAGAAGTCACGTGCAAGAAGGTGGAGTCGGGGGTGCTGCTGGATATTGCCCACCTGATAGAGTCGAAGTCGGTGGAGAAGTATCAGACGCGGTACAACCTTGCGATGCGGCAGTTCAAGGATATTCACATTTCGCTGAGCGGCCCCTGGCCGCCGTACCACTTCACGCCGAGTAAGAGGCGGGCAGCGAGCTAACCACAACAGATTGATCTGCGCAGAACAGCGACCGAGAGATCGGTCGCTTTTGTTTTATTCGAGAGATTGTGGCATTCGTAAGAGAATGCGGGTCCCTCGGCTTCCCCCGGAATGACGGTGTGGGTTCATTTTCCAGGGATTGAGTTGTCCAACGCGAGCAGCGGGAACGGCATCCAACTAACGTGCCGGAGATCGCATGACCCCTGTCCGCGCCCGCATTCTTCTTGTTGACGACGAACCCAATATCCTGATGACGGTCAAGGAGATCCTTGTCCGGCAAGGGTATGACGTGGACGCAGAGCCGGATGGACTATCAGCGCTGAAGGCGTTGCACCACTCTACCTACGATCTCGTGCTTACCGATTTAAAGATGGAGGGAATGGATGGGCTCGCGCTGCTTGAAGAAGTGCGGAAGCACTCGCCGCAGACGGTGACAGTAATGATGACCGGGTACGGTTCGGTCGACAGCGCAACGGAAGCGGTGCGGCTGGGGGCATATGAGTATCTGCTGAAGCCGGTTGCGGTCGAGGAATTGAAGCAAGCTGTCGAGCGATCGCTGGAGCGGAAGAGATTTTCGGAAATCGACACGCTGTATCGAGTCAGCAATGAGCTGACGCTGGCCACGACGGAACAGGCGATTCAGTCGGTAATTGTTAAAGCGGCAACGCAGGTTTTGGGGACTTCTCGCGCGATCTGGTTCCCGGTGAAGAGCGATGGCACGGTGGAAGCGCCGGGACGGTTCGCGGCGCTGTTTACGCCGACGGTCACTTTGCGGTTAGCGAGTGGAGAAGTCGTGCTGGAGAATCGACCCACGTCTGAACCCACTTCTGCTGACTACGGCAAAAGTGGGGCACGGGAGATGCTTGGTGCGGCGAGCATCGCGTTGGTTCCGGGACTGGCGAACGATCATCTGACGGGCGTGTTGTATGTCGATCACGGGACGGAGCAGTTTGAGTTCCATGCTTCGTGGCAGCGGTTCCTGTGCGGGTTGGCGCGGCAGGCGGTCGTGGCGCTCGATCGCCTGGCTGTGATTGAAGAGCTGCGGCAGAGCAATTCCGTGCTGGCGTCGGCGAACCGAAGACTGCAGGAAGTGGATGTGCTGAAGTCACAATTCCTCAGTGTGGCGACGCACGAGTTGAGAACTCCACTGAGCATCATTCTTGGATACAACGCGATGATCGAAGAGTCGGCGCTGGAGCGGTTGACGGCGGAAGAGCGGGGGTTGTTGCGCGAGTCGCTCTCGGCATGTAAACGGCTGATGCGGTTGGTGAACTCGATGCTGGATTTGTCGCAGTTGCAATCGGGAAAGATTCGATTGCAGGTTTCGGCGTGCGATATCGGGCAGTCGTTGCGCGGAGTGGTGAAGTTGTTCGAGGCAGAGGCACACCGGCGAGGATTGAAGATGGATTTGAACCTGGATCCCTCCATTCCGCAGATCGAGGTGGACCCGGAGCGGATAGAGCAGGTATTCGTTAACCTGGTGAGTAATGCCTTGAAGTACACGGATGCAGATGGCGTTGTTTCGATCTTTGGCGGAACATTAGAAAACGGCAGGGTGACGATTCATGTAAGCGACACTGGAATTGGCATCGCTCCGGAGTACCAGGAGATGATTTTCGACGAGTTCGCAAGGGTGAGGGGCAATTCGAGCAGGCCGGGATCGGGGCTCGGTTTGGCCATCGTGCGCCGGATTCTAGAGGCGCATGGTGGTGACATTTCGGTAAATAGCTCGCCGGGACAGGGCAGCACGTTTACAGTCCGCCTGCCCCTCAGGCAGAGGATTCACAACGCCATGGTGGCATAGGGAGAGACTTTAGATTCCCACTAGTGGAACTGAGGTACAATATCGCTCACCTTTTCGTGCGGAACACAGAGTTGATTGGGGAAGTTGGCGGGATAAATTAAGTTCGCTGGTACTTAATCGGCGAACCTAAATGGTGTATCTACCATCATAACTGTGTAGTACACGGATTGGCATCTTCAGGTCGGCAGATGGTACGGCAGGGAAGATACCGAGCATGCAACTTCCATCGTCGTAACCCTGAAGAAATTTGAAGTGAAAAGCAGGACCTGCGTCGGTGCAGAAAGTGCAGGTCCTTCGACTCGGGTTTTCCGCGCTGGAGAAAGGGCACGGAACCTGCCCTCGCTCAGGATGACGGCGCAGGGGTTACGGTGTGAGAAGTGCGAGGGTCCCCAGATGTTATCGAACCAGAAAGCCAGAGTTTTGGTGGTGGACGACGATGCCGCGATGGCGAAATTCCTGTCGTCCTATCTTGCGCGGCGAAACTTCGATTCCAGCACTGCCGCGAGCGGCGAAGAAGCGATCCGGATGTTCCGGGTGTACGACCCGGTGCTGGTGCTGCTGGATGTTTCCATGCCAGGCATGGGCGGGTTGGAGACTCTTGAACGCCTGAAGCAGATCAAGCCCGAAGTTCTGGTCATCATCCTCTCTGGACAAAACAATCCTGAAATCATATTCCGGGCTTCCAAGGCTGGCGCAGACGACTACGTTGCGAAGCCATTCGAACCGAAGGATCTGGAAACCCGCATCAACAAGGTTCTCGAGAAACAACAGGTTTCGAACGAAGTTACTCAGTTGCGGGACCAGGTTCGGCGGCAGAGCGACTTCTCGATGCTCTTCGGCACCAGTCCGAAGATGGAAGACGTAAAGAACACGATCGAGCAGGTTGCTGACACGAACGCAACGGTGCTGATTCGCGGCGAGAGCGGAACGGGAAAAGAAGTGGTAGCGCGCATGGTTTACGGGAATTCATCGCGCCGCGAGCGACCATTCGTCAAAGTGAATTGCGCGGCGATCCCGCATGAACTGCTGGAAAGCGAACTGTTCGGCTACGAACCCGGTGCGTTTACTGGCGCAAATCGGCAGAAACTGGGCAAGTTCGACCAGGCGAATAACGGCACGATCTTCCTCGACGAGATCAGCGAGATGCATCCGGCGCTGCAAGCGAAGCTGCTGCACGTTCTGCAGGACGGCGAGTTCGCGAGACTTGGCGGCAAGCGCGATATCGCAGTAGATGTGCGTGTGCTTGCGGCGACGAACAAGCCGCTGGAACGCGCGGTAGAAGAAGGCATGTTCCGCGAAGACCTCTTCTATCGCCTGAATGTCGTCACGATTCACATTCCGCCACTCCGGGAGCGCCGCGAAGAGATACCGATATTCCTCGACTTTTTCCTGCGGAAATACAGTGAGTATTACGGGAAGAATCCGCCGCCGTTCAGTGATTATGCGGTTTCACGGATGATGGAGTACTCGTGGCCGGGCAATATTCGCGAGCTTGAGAACCTGGTAAAACGGTACGTCATTGTGGGCAACGAGCCGCAGATCATTCGGGAGCTCTCGACGCACAAGCCGATTCTGTCGTCAATTTCTGGAACGAGCCCTCTGTGGGGAATCAAGGATAAGTCGCGGCAGCAGACGGAGGCGCAGCAAGGGCAGACGTCGAATGGGGCTCCACTCGTGGTGCCGCCGGTCCCGAAGAACGAGGCGGAAATGCCGTCGCTGCTGGAGATTGGAAAGCGTGCGGCGATGCTGGCGGAACGCGAAGCGATCGAACGGGTGCTGGCGCAGACCCGGTGGAACCGCCGCCAGGCGGCGAAGATTCTGAAGATCAGCTACAAAGCTCTGCTCAACAAACTGAAAGTTATCGAGGAGCAGAACCAGAGCCAAAGTAAGCAGCGCCTTGCTTAGGGTTGGTATTCAGGTGCCGTTTCCCGTCCGCTCTGGCTTGGGAGCGAAGTGGGCGAGCTGTGGACAACTTCAGCAGTTCCGGCCTAAGCGGCTTAATTTCAGATGGTTGTGAGTTCGATGGGAGCAACTCTGGCCACGAGCGATTTTGGACAGGAAAGTGCTTTAGAAAGTGTCAACAAAAGAGGCCGTAAAAACTTCCAATGTTTAGAACCCTCTTCCAGAATTCTCGACTTCTCTTTAGGCGTTCCGTGAGGAACGATACCTTGCATCGCCTTCCCTAAAGATTTCCCTCCCTCCTTGCCTCTTTATAGCGGTCCCGAAAGGGATCGCTTTTTTCGTTTTGCAGGTGCAGGCGTAAACTTCGGGACTATGAAAGGTGCAGTCGTAGCAGGCTTTCTGCTCATCGTCGCTATCACTTTGCATGCACAGGCCAGCGCGGCTCCGCTGTCTGTTAGTGTTTGCCAACTTACGCGGGATCCTGCGCTTTACGTTGGTAAGCAGATCGAAGTACGCGGGGAGGTGACACGGGCATTCGAGGACTTCTCGATTCACGACGAACGGTGCCCGGCTTTTCAGAATAGGGTTGCGCTCGCTTACGGCAACAGGAAAGAAATCGTGCACTATTGGCGGCACTTTTTTCACGTCCAATTGCCGCAGATTGCTTTTCTTCAGGACGAACAGGCAGAAGAATTCGATCATCTCCTTCAATCATTCAGGGTCTTCGCGCCCGATGGGGATGAGTGTGGGCCTGAACTGTGCTCATTCTTTCGGGTCTCGGCACGCATCACTGGTTGGTTTCTTGCGATGAAGAAACAAGCGAAGTACTTAGGACCATGTTGTGTGCTGGTAATGGAAAGGATTTCAGATGTGACCGAAACGCGTACGGAGGTCCCATTCGGTGGCACCTATAAATGTGAAGATCAAGAATGGCGCCCAACGGACCTTGAGCGTGCGGCTTTGGTCAGTTCAAATCCGCAAGTGAGCCCGAACCGTGATCCGCGTTCAGGCAGGCTTCTGATGTTTTCTCGCGTTGCGCAGCACTGGCACGATCCGGATGTTGCAGATGGATCTCTGTCGATCACGACCGGCGCATGGAGATCACCAGACTTGCTGCGCCAATATGCCGTCCAATCACTCGGGAAAGACCAAGGGCTGCTTGTAACTCGCCAAGTCTGCCATGCGAGCGCGGAAGTCCCGACGTATCAGAAGGCACCTGACTCTCAGTGCACGCAAAAATACTGGGACGCATCGACGCAATCGAATACGCCACTGCGGTCAAATGGGGACTCGCAATTAGAGTCCGTGGCTCGAAACGCAGTCGCGGAAGCGATGGCATCATGGCACACGCAATCGCCTGACCTTCTGCTAAATACGTGCAAGCACCAGATCGGCGATAACTCTGATTACGGCCAGTGCTCCTTCACGACGCGCGACGGCACGGTTTCAATGTGGGTGGAACTGCTACGTACGCAGAAGCGTAACAAGCAAGCGAAATATGTGTGGGACGGGATCCCTTGGAGGGCTAGTCGTGTACGGGGCGGCTTCTGCTCCCAGTGATAACTGCTGAATCTTCTTCGACTCCTGTCGGGGGACCTAACTGAGCCCGGATTGGGCAGCCTTGGTCTGCTCTGGTGCAGTGTCACGGAGCGGACTTCGCCGCGCTACTCGGAATGCCTGGACGTACACGGCCAGCAGGATGATGGACGCGAAGGGGCCGATGTCGAATGGCGGCGGGGTTGATCGCAGGACTTAAGTCGCCACATTTCTGGATAGCCGACGCAAGAATTCGTTTCTTTCGAAAATAACTGCTCGAAATCGAAACGATTTGTCTGCTGGCGGCATCCAACGTTGTTCGGGCGAGCGAGGAAAGTTGACGCTCGGACGTGGCACGAATATGATTCCCGTTCTAACTAGTGGGCGCGAAACTGATCGCCAGGGTTTCGGCTCGGTGAAATCGCAATGGATAAGAAGAAGATAGAGGCATTCAAAAAGCGACTGGAAGATCGGCAGCGGGAGCTGCGCACGAACGTTTCTCGGAATGAGCAGGACGGGCGCGCGGCGGACTTGGACACGGCACAGGACATCGCGGACCGCGCTTCGAGTTCCTATCAAAAAGAGTTCCTGTTTCACCAGAGCAGCAATGAGCGGCAACTGTTGCAGATGGTGGAGGGCGCACTGAGCCGGATTCGCGAAGGTACCTTTGGAGAATGTATCTCGTGCGGAAACGAGATCAACATTAAGCGACTCGAAGCGGTGCCGTGGACGAGATACTGCATCGAGTGCCAGGAAAAGCTGGAGAAGGGATTGCTGGAGCAGGATACCGGAACATAAAGAAAGCAGAGCGAAAAGGGCAGAACGAAGATCAAAAGCAAAGACAGACCGCCGAGGGGATCGGCGGTTCTTATTTTGCATGGGAGAATCGGCTGATGCGTGGAAGTACCCCATCCTGGCCAACTGCAGGCCGAGACGGGGCACCCGGCGGTTTGAATCTACTGTGGTGGAGGTTGTTGCTGTTGCTGCTGCTGCGGTTGCTGTTGCTGCTGTTTTTTCTTCTTGCCGAAGAGGCCGCCCAGGGCGTCCTGAATCGTGTTCTGAACATTGTTTTGCTGCTGTTGCTGTTGTTGCTGCGTCTGCGGCTGGTTGGTGTTCGCGGGCGGAGTCTGCGTCGGTTGCTGGCCTTTCAGAGTGCCGAGAACCTGGCCCAGCGGGTTCTGCTGCTGCCCGCCCTGGGCGCCGCCCTTTCCGAAGATTGAGTTTAGGATGCCGGGGTTTTGCAGCGACGGCACGAGGTTTTTAAGTTTCATTTGTGCGATGGCTTGCGTGTCAGGGGCGACCTGCGGTGATTGCAGGGTTCCGGTGACCAGCACTGGAAGGACGAGTTCGCCCTGGTTGTTGGCGAGGGCGGCCTGCATGAATCCGCCGATTTGCGATCCGCCGACCTGCTGGCTGTAAGCCTTGTTCAGTACGGTCGTAACCTTCATGTTGAGGGAGTTGTTGACGAGGCTGAGCCAACCGGAGGCGGCGAGGTTTCCGGTGCCGAGATCGGCGCGCAGGTTGTTGGTGCTGGCGACGCCGTCCTGAATGTTGAAATCGCCGGATAGTTTTTTGAGCTCGGTGAATCCGGTTGCCGCGCGTCCGAGGGACTGGAATTGAGCGACTTGACTGAGCTTCTGGAGGAAGTCGACGCCTGCGATCTTGCCGCCGGTGAGATCCAGCGAAAGGTGACCGTTGAGTGTGCTGGCGATGTCCGTGCCAGCGGGCACGGAATGGAACTGGGTCTGCATGTTGGAGGCGAGCAGGCCGTAGAGCGTGTTCTTCACGTTGGAGACGGAGGAGAGCAACTTGTTGGCGTCCACTTTCTGGACGTTCATGGCGATCTGAAATTGCGTTTGCGCGGGACGCGTATCAATGGTGATAGCGCCTGTACTGAATCCGCCTGCGACCTGCGCGGAGACGGGTGCGAGCTTGATTACGCCGTGGTCGAGAGTGACGTTGCTTTTCACCTCATTGAGCACGAGTTGGTCGTAGATGATGCTGCCGATGGTAACGGGGCCGCCGCCAGTCGTCTTCAGGAGCAGGCTTGGAGATCTCTGTTGTGGCTGCGGAGATGGCGCGACGAGTCTCTGCCATTCGAGCGCATCGATCTTATCGACATTGAGGGCGAACTGAACCTGAGGGGCTTCGAAGTTGTGGACGGAGAGTTTTCCGTTCGCGTGCGTCGAAGCGATCGATCCGGAGAAGTTGTCCATGGCGACGCCGTTTTGCGTGAAGGTCATCGCAGCGTTCTGGATATTCAGTGGTTGCGTAAGCTGTGGAGTGCGAATGGTCGCATTGCGCAGCGAACCGTTGCCGCTGAAGGTCATGGCGGCGGTGTTCTTGATGGGCCCGTTCGCGGTTATGTTGAGGGCGACGCGTCCGCTGCCGGTCACGTCCTGCGCGGTGCCGAAGCTGTGTGCAATGTTCAAGACGTCGGCGATTTCGGTGTCGGGGATCTGCAGGGCAGCGTTCACGATCGGCGATTTCGACGAGTACTGGGTGAGCGTGAAGTGTCCGTTGACGGTGGCGCCTGCGGTGGTGGCAGTGAAGTTGCCGGACCTAATAGCGTCCGGCGTGAGCGCGAGGCGAAGGTCAGCGACCTTTACCGGTTGCTGCAGGCCCTTGCCGCTGATCACGAGGTCGTGGGCGTCGACGTTGCCGTTCAGCACTGGAGATGCGGTTGAGCCCTGGGCATGGATGTCGGCATTGATGCGGCCGGCAACCTGCATGTCTGGATTGAAGGCATAACCGAAGGCTCCAGCGAGTTTCGCCAGTTCGCCGATAGAGACGTCGCCGGCCTTGAGATTAACGTCGATGAGCGCGGGAGTGCTCTTCGCGTTCATCGTGCCGGAGATCGAGAATGGAGCGGAGCCGAGTTTGATATCCGCGTGCTTGATGTTGATGGAGTTATTGTTGAGGTCGTTGGCAGCGTCATAGTTGATGGTGATCGGGTAGCCGATGTTATGCCCGTGCGCGACAGCGTTCTGAATGTCGAAATTGCCGTTGGAACTGACCACGCCGTTCTGATTCTTGACGGAACCTTTCCCGGTGATGGTCGCGTTGGTGTCCGCAAGCGACGGGTTGTTGAGGAACTTCTGGAGTCCGTCGAGCGAGACCTGGTCGAGAGTGATGGTGCCGTCGAACGGCGTATTCGACATGTTGCCTTGATTGATGGGGCCGCCGTGACCATCAATTTTCGCGACCTGTTTTCCCTGGCCGGGCAGATGCGCGGCCAGGCTCAGGTCGAAGGGTTCTCCGGGGGCGAAGTTCTTCAGCGTGAGATCGATGTGGTCGTAAACCGCGCGGGGCTGATGCTTCTGCTCGTCGGTAACACCGACGGTACCATCCGTCAGCTTGAGTTGGCCGAGGGAAAAGTTTTGCTGTGACTTCGGGCTTGGAGCCGCTGCCTTGTTCTGGTTGCCGAGCGTAGAGAAATTCCAGACGCCCTGCGGGTTGCGGACGAGTTCGACCTGGGGGCGGACCAGTTCGAGCGAGTTGACGACGAAATCCTTGTGCAGCAGGGGCAGGAGTTGCAGGGAGATATAAAGCTTCTGGGCCGAACCGAACGGGCGACCGGCCTGGAACTCCGGGCTCTCGCCGATTATGACGTTGTCGACAGTGACCGAGGGTGGCAGCAGGCTGGCATGCATGTCCCCCAGGGTGACGGGACGATTGAGCTGCTTTTCGAGCTGCGCCTGAATTTGAGGACGATAGTTATTAACATTGATGAACCGCGGCACGATGGCTGCGAGGATCACCAGGACGACGAGGACACCGATGATGATGAAAGCGGCTTTGCGCATACGAGTTCTCCCGACGGCAGTTCAGGGTTGCTGGACGTCTGTTCTCCCGAGAGATAAGTATTAAGAAGCGGCACATTGGTTCTAGCGTTGCCGAGTATGTACCTTTGCGCGCCGGTGCGCCACGCAGGGGCCGCTCTAAGACGATAAGCTCAAAAGCGCCCTTGTCTTTCGACGGGTTGCAAGAAGGGCGGGGTACCAGCCGTTTGACGCTGCGGGATTTCGGCTGATAAACTCATGTTTTCCCAAGTACTTATTCCATCCACTTGGTAAGGACCTACCGTGCGTTACACCCGCCAGGCACTGAAACAGGATCGATTCAAAGAAGCGGCTGTCGATGCCGTCGACTGGACTGTTGAGCACCGCTCCAAACTCGTCGCGGGAGGGATTATTCTCGCGATCCTGGTTGCCGCAATCGCAGGCTTCTGGTGGTATACCAGCCACCGGGATGCCGAAGCCGCAGAGTTGCTGGGCCATGCGTTGATGGTTTACCAGGCGCCGATTCGTCCGGCCGGAATGCCACCCGACCCGCAGCAATTGAGCTTCACCTCGATCAGGGAGCGCGCAGAAGCCGCCGGAGTCGAGTTCAACAAGGTAGCGGCTGAGTTCGGTTCAACACGCTCCGGGAAGTATGCGAAGTACTTCGCCGGCCTGGCCGCGATGGATGCCGGCAACGACAAAGTTGCTGAAGATCACTTGAAGTACGTCGCCGGGATCAGTGACAAAGACATTTCCAGCCTTGCGAAGCTGGCGCTGGCTGCCCTTTACCGCGATACGAATCGGCAGGCCGACGCGATCAATCTCTACAAAGAATTGATTTCGCATCCGACGCAGACAGTACCGAAGGTTACGGCCGAATTGCAGTTGGCGGATCTCTACGCGGCTGCGAACCAACCAGACCAGGCGAAGGCGATCTACCAGCAGATCGTGAAGGATGATCCGCAGAGCGCAGGCGCGGAAATCGCGCAGGGGAAGATGCAGCAGACGAAGTAATTCAGTCCAGGTTACTGCGAAAGGCGCCGGTGATCGGCGCCTTCTCTTTTTGAGCGCATGCGCTGGTTCAACTCTATCCTTTCGGGAACAGTGATTCGATGGTGTCGTTGTTCAGCGGCGGAGTCAAAGCTGTACGGATGTTTTCAAGAACGTGGGCGGGCTTTCCCATTCCCACCAAAGCGGAGATGATTCCCGGGGCGGAGCGGGCGAACTGAAGAGCACGTTCGGCATCGCTGGACATGCCAAATTTTTCAGCGAGCCACGTGGGCAGATCGTGCGCGAGTTGTCCCTGGTAAAGAGAAGCGCTGGCGATTGCGGCCATGTTGTGCGCACGAATGAACTCCAGCGAAGACCTGTTCTGGTTGCCATCAGCTTGAGTCGGGAGTGCGAAGGCTTCGGGCATGCCCAGACTAAACGGTAACTGTATGAAGCGGAGGTGATGCTGGTGTCCGCCAACTTCGCGCGCGATGTCAAGACAGCTTTCGAGCGAAATATAGGGTTGCTCGGTGCTGGAGACGCGGAAGGAATTCCACGAGGCGATGCCGTACCAGCGAATCTTGGCGTCACGCACAGCCTTTTCGAGGGTGGCGAAGGCATCCTTGAGACGAGCTCGAAAGGTGTCGCGCGACACTTCACCCAGTTGGGATTCGGGGTTGTGGACATAGAAGATGTCTATGGTTTCAAGGCCGAGGTTGGCGCGGCTGCGTTCCAGTTGGTTTTCCAGGTAACGCGGGGCTATGCAGTGCATGCCGCCGGCGATCTCGGTGGGATTCAGCACGCCGGTCTCGACGTATTCCCGCATGAAGTAACTGCGAGGATCGGCGGGGACGTCTGCGTCGAAGGTGAGGTACCCGGCCTTGGTGCAGATGATCATTTCGTCGCGGTGGACTGAGCCGGCATTGATGAGGTTCTGGAGGGCAGCGCCGACGGAGCGTTCCGACCGCTGGTGGCGATAATTGATGGCAGAGTCGACCAGGTTGATGCCGGAGCGGAAGGCGGTTTGGACTGCCTGAGTATAGAGCTGATCGGCGGCTTCGTCGGGTTCGCCGAGATATGTACCAAGGCCGAGCGATGAAAACCAGAGTTCGTTCGGGCCGGGCACGTCCTTGGGCTGGCGAAAATGTCCAGCTGCCTGTAGTTGTGGAAAACGGTTGGCGAGACGGAGAGTACCTTCTGAGGTTGCGAAGCCCGAAATCATAGAAAGGCAGCATACCAATTCTGCTGGAGGGCGTGGGCCAAACTCTCAGGAACGAGGTGCATCAGTTGGAATGTCCGCAGTGTAAGCAAGAGGCTGCGGAAAAAGGATTCCCACAAAATTTTCCGAGGAGGTACTTCGATGAAAGGATTTCTGTTTGGGCTGGGGCTCGGTATCGGCCTCGGCGTTTTGTTTGCCCCGATGAGCGGAGAAGAGACCCGAGACCAGTTGACGGAGCGCGCGAGCGATCTTGCGGATTCTGCGCGGGAGACGTTTGAACAGGGGCGTGAGAGAGTGCGGCGAGGGGCGGAATCGATTCGCAGCACGGCAGAGCGGGCAGTCAACCAGGCCCGTACAGGCACCGAAAGCACCGGAAACGTATAATCTCGACAGAAGGGGGGAGCCGAACCGAAGGCCGCCCTCCCTTCGCTTTCGGGAACCTGCTGAAAAGAAATCCCTTATGCCCTAAATGGGGTACGCCCTTTCGTAACCTCGCCACCTATTGGCGAGGCTTCAGTCCTGCTGTAGTATCTTCCGTGAACCCTCCCCAGGTGCCTGCCTCAGGACTATTTTCAGTCCGATGATCCGACTGTTTGCGGTGAAGGATCGGTGCAATAAAGCCGAGCAGCTGTGAGCTGAGGACTGATGGGATCTTGGGAGAAGGTATGAGACAGCGAGGGTTTTCTTTAATTGAGCTGCTGATCGTGGTCGCTATCATTTTGATCATAGTAGCGATCGCGATACCTAATTTGCTTAGATCAAGAATCCAGGCGAATGAAGCGTCGGCGGTATCGTCAGTTCGAGCGATAAATACCGCCCAGGTCGCTTACGCGGCCACCTACCCGGAAATCGGCTATGCAAATGATTTGGCGAAGCTTGGGGAGAGCACGGACGGCCACGTCGACTCCTTGCATGCCGGGTTGCTGGATTGGATTTTGGGATGTGCCTCGCAACCGTGTCCCAAGAGTGGTTATAAGTTCGCAATCGTTAATGTGACCACGGGAAGCAACGGACTGGTTACCGGATATGGCGTAACGGGCGTTCCGAGCGCTCCCGGATCTACCGGAATCCGGGGATTCTGTTCCGACAACATGCTTCCGGTGAAATTCGATCCCACCGGCGGTACCAGTTGCACGACGGAGTTGCAGTAGAGAGATTGGCTAAGTCGCGGAATTGAAAGGCCTAACCGCAGTTTGAGACGCCGGGTTCAGATTGACAGGCCCGGCGTCTGACCGTTATCCTCATATTTTGCCCTGAGCAGCGAATCCCGCCAGGCTGATCCCTGCGGAAATCAAGTTCGGGTAGGACCCCCGGGTTAGGAGTGTGCCCCAGCCCCCTCGCTGTTCCCGGTGTGGATAATTTGCCATGTATATCCGAATTGCAGATCTGGAACTCCGTCCACTGGAGTACGATGAGGAGTTTCAGCCCGGGGCGATCGACTTCGGTCCCGACATTCGCCAGACTAAACCCCTGCGCGTGAAGGGTCGCGCGGAGTTGGTGAAGGAGCACCACGGCGGGCGCGTCGTGGTCCCGAACATTCGGCTGGTTGGAAAGTTTGCGGTCGATTACGAGGCGAATTGCGCGCGGTGCCTGGAGAACGTCCCGCAGCACCTTGAGCGCGAGTTCGATTTGATCTACCGGCCTTTGGGTAGCGATCGGCGCCGGGAAGAGGTTGCGATCTCCGAAGCCGAAACGGAGATCGGATACTATCAGGGCGAGGGAATGGAGTTGGCGGACTCGCTGCGGGAGCAGGTTCTGCTGGCGGCACCGGTGAAAGTTGTGTGCCGCGAAAACTGCAAGGGCATTTGCGCGCAATGCGGCAAGAACCTGAACGAGGGTGCGTGTGATTGCGCTCCGGCAGTGGCGGACCCGCGGTGGCATGCCCTGCGCGATTTGAAAAAAGGTTTGTAGTAATAGCTCTGCTGCGGCAGAGTCGGGCGAGGCCCGAAAGAATTTCAGCGGGCGTGCCCGCAAGAAGAAAGGTTCCAGTCATGGCAAATCCAAAACGGCGACATTCGCAGCGCCGGTCTTCCACCCGTCGTGCGCACGATTTTCTGAAAGCGCATGCGGGTTCGGAATGCCCGAACTGCCACGAGCGGAAGATGCCGCATCGTGCGTGCCCCAAGTGTGGTTATTACAAAGGTCGTGAAGTACTCGAGGTAGAAGAGTCGAAGTAGCGGCCATCTGAGAGATGCCACTTCCCACCACGATCGCGGTTGACGCAATGGGGGCGGATCGCGCCCCGAAACCCGAAGTTGAAGGTGCCATAGCGGCGGCCAGGCACTACGGAGTCCGTGTCCTGCTGGTAGGACGCGAACATGTAGTGAAAGCCGAACTTGTGCACCATCCTGCGTGGCGTCAACTGCCGATTGAAGTCGTGCCGGCGAGCGAAGTGATCGAGATGCACGAGAAGGCGGCGCAAGCCGTACGCTCAAAGCGCGACTCGTCCATGCGGGTCGGGCTTCGGTTGGTACGAGAGGGCAAGGCCGCCGGATTCATCACTGCAGGTAACACGGGCGCGGCGATGGCTACGGCCAAGATGGTGCTTGGTGCCCTGCCAGGGGTCGATCGTCCAGCACTGGCGGCGGTATTCCCGACGTCGTCCGGGACTGCGTCGATCCTGCTCGACGTGGGCGCGAATGTGGACTGCAAGCCCCAAAACCTGCAGCAGTTCGCGATCATGGGCGAGGTCTACTTTCGAACGATCTTCCACGGAAAATTTCCTACCGCCGACCGTCCGAGGGTGGGGCTGTTGTCCATTGGAGAAGAAGAGAGCAAGGGCAACGAACTGACGCGCGAAACCTTCCAGTTGCTCAAGCGCATGCACCTGAATTTCATTGGCAACGTCGAGGGCCGGGATTTATACAACGGCACGGCGGATGTGATTGTGTGCGATGGGTTCGTCGGCAATGTTGCGCTGAAGATCAGCGAAGGGCTGGTCGGAACGGTGCGGGCGTTCCTGAAGGAATCGCTGCAGGCGACAATCACGCGGCAGGTGGGATACCTGCTGGCTCGGCGCGCGTTCGACGATTTCAAAAAGCGGCTGGATTATTCCGAGTACGGTGGCGCGCCACTGCTGGGAATCAAGGGCGTTGCGATCGTTGGGCACGGAAGTTCGAACGCGAACGCGATCAAGAACGCGATCCGCGTCGCAGCAGAGTTCGCGAATGCCGGATTGAACCAGAAGATCGAACGCGAGATCCAGGCGGCAAATGAAAGATTGAACGGCAACCCGAAGCCGCTAGACCCACCGGAACCAGGGTCAGATCCCGTCAGCGAGTTGCATCAGTAACACTGGTCGAGCGGCTTCCATATCCTGACGTTCGATTCCCGCAAGAGTAGAATCCATTCTTTGTGTCAGCACAAGGCTTGCATAAGCAGAAAGAATTTCATTCAGATTTATTCAGAGGACAAGATGAAACATCGGCTCCCCGCAGTGGCATTTCTGTTTCCCGGACAAGGTTCGCAGACGGTAGGAATGGGCAAGGAACTGGCGGCGATGTATCCGGTGGCGCGCGAGACGTTCGACGAGGCGGATGATGCGCTGAGTTACAAGCTGAGCGAATTGTGCTTCGAGGGTCCGGAAGACAAGCTGCGGCTGACGGAGATCACGCAGCCTGCTATTTTGACGGCGTCGGTGGCGGCATGGCGCGTGCTGGAGTCGATTGGACTGCAACCGAGTTACACGGCGGGGCACAGCCTGGGCGAATATTCGGCCCATGTTGCGGCGGGGACGCTGAGTTTCCAGGACGCAGTGCGAACCGTTCGCAATCGGGGCAAGTACATGCAGGAAGCGGTCCCGGTGGGGCAAGGCGCGATGGCGGCGATCCTCGCGCTGCCCCTGGACCAAATTCGTGCGGCGTGCGAGGAAGCGTCGCACGGCGAAGTGTGCACACCGGCGAACATCAATTCGCCGGACCAGGTCGTGATCTCCGGAGCAAAAGGAGCGGTGGAGCGCGCGGCGGAGCTTTGCAAGCAGAAGGGCGCGAAACGCGCGGTGATGCTTCCGGTCAGCGCACCCTTCCATTGCGCGCTGATGCAACCGGCACAGGACCGGCTTGCGGCCGATCTCAAAACGCTGGAGTTCAACGTCCCCGAGGTTCCGGTGATGTGCAATGTCGATGCGGCGCTTGTGAAGGATCCGGCGGCAAGCCGGGATGCGCTCATTCGGCAGGTGACTGGCGCGGTGCGATGGGAAGAGTCGATGCGAGCGCTGATCGCGCAAGGCGTCGAAGCATTCGTCGAGGTCGGCCCCGGCAAGGTTCTGTGCGGACTGGTGCGGCAGATCGACCGCTCGAAGACGTGCCTCAACGTCGAAGACGAAGCATCGCTGCAGAAGGTGAAGAATCACTTTTCGGATGGGAAGAGCAAGCCGGAGTAGATGTCACTCTAATCGCCTTCTTGCAGACTGCGGTCCCGCACTTTTTGCCGTTTTACTGTGCGTGTGTGGGGGTCGGGTGTGGGATTCCTGAGTTCTCTCCTGCAAGACATCCGAACTTCAATTGGGCGTCGCTGATATCGGTCTTCCAGCGTTGCCGGCGCTCCAATGCACAAACGCCCGGCGTTCGCCGGGCGTTGTCGCGTACGCAGATCGGTGAGAATCCCGGGGACAGGCTCTGCGCCAACCTGTCCCCGGGCAAGCGCTCAAGTTTTAGCGCTTAACTCGTCGAACCTAACCCATGGAACCGTGGGCTTTCGCGCGTTCCATCAGTTCACGAACGTGGTCCTTCTGCTCGTAGTTCGGATTCGTATCTAACAACTTCTGCCAGACGTCGATTGCGCCTTTGGGATCTTTCAAGCCCTGCCAGCGAACGATTCCCAGGTTGAACAGTGCGTTTGCGAAGTTGGGGCGGACTTTCAGGGCCTGCTGAAATCTCTGGACGGCCGTGTTCGAGTCGCCGTTATAGAAGTACGCTGTCCCGAGGTCGGTGAGGACGTTGGGGTTGTCGGGATTCAACTTCAGCGACGCCTCGTAGTACTTGATCGCCTGGTCGTAGACGTGGCTGTCGAAATAGAAGTCACCGACGCGGGCGGTCTTCTCGGCGTTGCTCGGGTCAGCGGCGAGCGCGTCGAGAAGGGGTTTGGCGGCGGCGGCGACCATTTCCGCCGACTGCGCCTGCGGGATTTCCTGTAACTGCCCCGGTGCCATCTGGCCGGAGGTCATGCCGGGGGGGACGGCGGCCTCCGCGGAGAGCTGGGAGTTTGCAGCGGTTGCGGGCGACTTGGAGCCGCCGATGAAATATCCCACGGCGATGCCGATGACAAGGCATATGGCGGCGAGCACATAAGCCTGCATCGGAGTCCAGTAATTGGTGCTGTTTCGGTTTTGCGCAGAGTTTGCCACTACTATTTACTCCTTGAATTCAGTTTCGCTGTGCCGTCGTCGTGTGGGTTACCGCCTCCAAGTGAAAGAGGCGCCGCACGGCGTCAGTGAGCTGTTCCTGGTCAGCCGGTTCCGGCAATTCCTTCAACTTGCGAGCCATGTTGCCGGCAATGCGCTGCGTGATGTGCGAGGCCAGCGAGTGCAGCGCGTGCTGCTGGTCCTCGGTAAATGGGCCGAACTGATCTTCGAGACTGCGGAGTTCCTGTCCGCAGATTTCCTCAAGCCTGCGTCGCAAGGCAACGATGGTAGGCAGGTCTTGTTCCGCGAGCAAATGATTGTAAAAGCCGTGTACCTCGGAGGTGAGAATTTTCTCCGCCTCGGATATGGCGGCGCGCAACTGCGTGCTCTTGTGCTGAAGTACGTGCTCCAGGTCGTCCAGGTCGTAGAGAGAGACGCCGCTCAGGCTGCGAATTTCGGGATCGACGTTTCGAGGTAGTCCGAGATCGATGAGTACCACAGGCCGGCCCTGGCGCGCTTTGACGGCCGGCGCGAAGTCGGCGTAATCGAGGACAAAGGCCGGAGAAGAAGTTGCGGAGATTACAAGATCGGCGGCTGCGATTTCCGAAGCCAGTTGAGACGAGGTTATGGTTCGGCCGCTGAATTGAGTTGCGAGGCGTTCCGAATCTGGAAGAACCTGGTCGAGGACCACGAACTTCCGTGCGCCAGCATTGTAGAGATGGCGAGCAGCGGACTCGGCCGCCTGGCCGGCTCCAATTAGAAGGACAGAGCGGTCCCGAAGTGTGCCGTATCTCTGGGTGCCGATCTCAGCACAGGCGGAGGGAATCGATACGGCGGAAACTCCCATCGAAGTTTCCGACGCTACGCGGGCCGCGAGATCGAGCGATTTCTGGATGGTGGTGTCGAGGAAACGTCCGGAGGTGTCGGCATGCTGCGCGATCTCCCAAGCATTCTTTACACGGGCGGCGATCTCAGGTTCTCCCATCGACATCGAGTCGAGTCCAGCGGTTAGGCGAAACAGGTGAAGCAGAGCGGTGTTATCGACGAGACGGTAGAAATTGGACCAGTCGGAGAGCTTGAGATCGAACTTGCGGGTGAGGAAACGGAGAACGGAATTGGCGCCTTCGGTGGCGTCGCTGGCCCAAAGAATGAATTCGGTTCGGGCGCACGAGGCGAGAACAATCACCTCTTCAATGCCTTCCGAGCGGATGAGCGCGTGAAGAGCATCGACCTGCTCGTGTGGAGGAATCCAGAACCGCTCCCGGACGGCCACGGGCGAGGTGTGGAAACTTACTCCGATAATGACAAGCGTAGCGTCCAAGCACTTCTCCTGCACGAATGCCTGACGTGAGTAAGGCACACTGGGGGCCAAAATCGGCACGGGGCGTCGAATCCAGCTAGAGCTTTGTTTTCAGTGATTTGGGATTCTATGTTGTGAGCTGGCTCCCGAAGTTCGCATGGCCGGATTGTGGAATATCACGCCAGAGTGGGGGTGAATTCGCACCGAGAAACAACAGAACGGGAGCCCAGGCGCGGAGTACTGCGAAGCAAAACGTAAGCCCCGAGTAACTGGCGCGTGTTGCGAGTGCAAGTGGCGAGTGGAAGTTCTCAAGGTTTATACTCGCGCGGACGAAGTTCGCTTCTTCTTTTTTGAACTGAGTGTTCGTGCCCCGGGCGCTCCCAGCCCGGAAACAGAGCCGCAGTCTCGGCGGCGAGGAGAATCTCAGGATGTCCGAAGAAGATCGGAAAGAACAAGACAACACGAACGGGGTTTCGCGACGCGACTTCATGAAGTTGTCGAGTCTCGCGATCGCGACGCCGATGGTGGTTGGTCCAACCGTGCTCGAGGTCGAGGGCCAGCAAGTGGCCGTGCATGGTCCCGGCAAGGTTCCCATCGCGCTGATGGTGAACGGAAAAAGGCTGACAGCCGAATTGGAGCCGCGCGTCACATTATTGGACGCGCTGCGCGATCAGTTCGACCTGACTGGGGCGAAGCGAGTGTGCGATCGCGGCACATGCGGCGCTTGCACGGTGCTGATGGATGGCAAGCCGGTGTACTCGTGCTCGGTACTTGCCATCGATGCTCAGGGGCACAAAATCACGACCATCGAGGGTCTGGACGAGGGGCGCCTCACGGCGGTGCAACAGTCGTTTGTCGATCACGATGCGCAGCAGTGCGGGTTCTGCACTCCTGGGTTCGTGGTGGCAACGACGGCGTTCCTGGAAAAAAACCCGAAGCCCACCGCCGACGAAGTTCGGCGCGGGTTGAGCGGCAACTTGTGCCGTTGCGGAACTTATCACGGCATTCAACAAGTCGTGGGGGCCTCTCCGGCCGGAAAGGAAGCGTGAACCGTGGCTGATTACAGTTGGCCAGATGCATCGCACAGAACTTTGCTCGGGACTCGGGTTTCGCGCGTGGACGGGCCGGTGAAGGTTCAGGGAAAGGCGAAATACACCTACGACTACAATCCGGCCGGTTTATTGCATGGAGCAATCGTGCGCTGTCCGTATGCGCACGCACGCGTGAAGAGCGTAGACACGAGTGCGGCGGAAAAGCTTCCCGGAGTGAAAGCCGTGGTGGTAGCCCAAGAGCCCGGGAAGGAGATTCACTGGGCGGGCGACGAGATCGTCGGAATCGCGGCGACGAGCGAAGTTGCGGCGCGGGACGCGGTGAAGTTGGTGAAGGTCGAGTATGAAGTGCTGCCGCACGTTGTGATCGATGAGACCGAGCCGCCGAAGGAAATTCCGGCCGATACAAGCCCACTCTCGCAGGATGACATCGAGGAGATGCTGAGCAACCAGGTTCCCGAAGGGCAGATGGTCGAGGCGATCAACTCGCGTGGGATAACGGAACGGCCGTCGGAAGAAACCTTCAAGGCACTGCCGGGTTATGGCGTGCCGGCGTCGGTTGTTAATGCTCTGCGCACGGCGCCCGTCAAGGAAGCCCCAACAGGACCGAAGTCTCCCTACAAGAGGACGGCGACGCAGACGAAGGGTGAGCCGGACCAGATTTTTTCGGATCCGAATAACGTCATAAACGAGGGGCTCTACGGTCTGCCGGTGATTACGCATTGCTGCCTGGAGACGCACGGTTCGGCTTCGGAATGGCCGGGTGCGAATCATTTGCTGGTCCACATGTCGACCCAGGGTGTGAGCGGCATTGCCGGGCAGTACGCGGAGCCGCTGAAGGTTCCAGCGAGCAATGTGCGGGTGCTGCAGCAATATATCGGCGGCGGATTCGGAAGCAAGTTCGCGGCGGACCGCTGGGGCATTATGGCGGCGCAGCTCTCGAAGAAAGCGGGCGGCAAGCCGGTGAAGATCATGCTGGAGCGTGACGAGGAGCAGGAGGTTGCGGGATCGAGGCCTTCGGCTTACGCGCGCGTGAAACTGGCGGCGACAAAAGACGGCAAACTGGTCGGTTGGGATTCCTCGAGTTGGGGTACAGGAGGACCGGGTGGTGGAGGCTCGCCGCCGATTCCGTACGTATTCAATGTTCCGAATCAGCGCAAGGTGCACACGGCGGTGTCGACGAACATTGGGCCGTCGCGGGCGTGGCGTGCGCCGAACCATCCGCAGGCGTGTGTGCTGACGCTGTGCGCGATGGAAGATATGGCGGCAAAGCTGAACATGGATCCAGTGGAGTTCCTGACGAAAAACCTGGACATCACCGGGCCGCGCGAGGCGCTGTATGCAGACGAGCTAAAGATCGCGGCGGAGCTGTTCGGATGGAAACAGCGGTGGCATCAGCGCGGAGATAAGACTGCGGGCAACATCAAGCGCGGCTGTGGAGTGTCGCTGCATACGTGGGGCGGCCGCGGTCATGCGAGCCAGTGCGATTTCACGATCCATCCGGACGGGTCGGTCGGCATCAAGATGGCGACGCAGGACCTTGGGACTGGCACACGCACAGTGATCATGATGGTTGCGGCGGAGACGCTGGGGGTTCCGCTGGAGCGGATCAATCTTCAGATTGGAGATACGTTGTATCCGCCTTCGGGCGGTTCGGGCGGATCGACGACGGTTGGAGGCGTGAGCTCGTCGACGCGACGTGCGGCGGTGGATGCACGCGACCAGTTGCTGGCGAAAGTCGCGCCGGCGCTAAAGGCGCAGCCAGCAGACCTGGAAATCGTGAAAGGCGTGGTGCGGTTGAAATCGGACCACGCGCGAGCGCTGGACTGGAAGCAGGCGTGCGCGAAGATCGGTGCTGTACCGATTACAGTTCACGGAGCGAACCCGGACCGGAGCCGTCCGCCGGACCTCACCAATAGCGGGGTCGGCGGCGTACAGATGGCGGAAGTCTCGGTCGATACGGAAACCGGCATCGTCAAAGTCGAGAAGATGACGGCTGTGCAGGACATGGGATACGTCATCAACCCCAAGACCGCCGAGAGCCAGATCCTCGGGGCGCTCATCATGGGGATCGGGTACTCGCTCTATGAAGAGAAGGTCATGGATCCAACGACCGGGCGCATGCTGAATCCGAACATGGAATTCTACCGACTGGCCGGGCTGAGTGACATTCGAGATCTGCAGGTGAAGATCTACACGAATCCGGCTATGGACAAGCGCGGAGTAATTGGATTGGGCGAGCCGCCGGTGGTTTCGCCGGGCGCGGTGATTTCAAATGCCGTTGCGAACGCTATCGGGGTGCGAGTGCCGTTCCTGCCGCTCACGCCCGACCGAGTGCTGGATGCGCTGGAGAAGGGAGGTGCCGCGTGAGACCGTTCGAATATACGAGCCCGAAGACAAAGCAACAGGCGGTGGCACTGCTGAACGCGGACGCGGCGGTGCTTGCCGGCGGTTCGGACCTGCTGGCGCTGATGAAGGACGAAGTCGTCACGCCGAAGCGTCTGGTCAACATCAAGGAAATTCCGGACCTCCACGCGGTCAAGAGCATCAAAGGCGAGACGGTAATCGGGTCGCTGAAGACGCTGGGCGATCTCGCCGAGATTCCGGGATGGGATAAGCACTTCCCGGCGCTTTATGATGCGCTGAACGAAGCCGCGAGTCCGCAGATTCGGAATGTCGCGACGCTCGGCGGCAATCTCTGCCAGCGTCCACGATGCTGGTACTTCCGAAACGGCATGGGACTGCTGCCGAAGGATGCTAAAGGTGAGTCGCTGGTACTGAAAGGCGACAACCGGTACCACGCAATTCTCGGCAATGATGGCCCAGCCTACTTCGTGAGCCCATCGACGATTGCACCGGCATTGATCGCTTACGGCGCGCGGGTGCGGTTGCTGGGTCCGAACGGCGCGCGAGAGGTCGAACTCGAGAAGTTCTACCGCATTCCCACATCCGAAGGCGCTCGTGAGCACGACCTGGAGCCGAACGAAGTCGTGACCGAGGTCGTGATTCCGTCAGTCGAAGGTATCAAGAGCGGCTACTACGAGGTGCGTCAGAAGGAAGCGTTCGACTGGCCACTGGCCGTGGCGGCGGTTGCGCTGACGATGAATGGTGACACGGTGAAATCGGCGCGGGTCGTGATGGGCCAGGTCGCTCCCATTCCGTGGGTCTCGAAAGAAGCAGCGGATGCGCTGGTTGGCAAACCACTCAACGAAGAGACGGCGATGGCCGCGGCCAATGCATCCGTCGCGCAGGCTAAGAGCCTGGGCAGGAACAAGTACAAGATCACGCTGGCAAAGGTCGCGGTGAAGCGCGCGCTGCTGAACGCGGCCAAGGGAGGTGCCTGATGATGCGGATGCCGGATGCAGAACGTTTCGACGTGAGCGCTGAGAACCTGTGCAGCTCGCTGCGATGGAAAGGGCAATTCATTTCGGCTGAGCCGGATCCCACGGTGCCTCCGTGCAATGACGGGCTGTTCTGGTGCATGCACACGCAGACGTGCATCGGGCCGGACGGGAAACTGGCGGAACCAAGCACGTGCACGAAAACAAAGAGAACGTGCCACTGCGGGAGTTAGGAAGAGTTAACGCAGAGAACGTGACGGCGCGAGGGCACTTACCTTCGCAAGCTTTGCTGTCTTTGCGTTTCTTTTAGGACCGGGCGCGGGCCAGTTCTACGATCTTGTCGATCATTTCGGTATACGAGTAGCCGGCCTTCTTTGCCGCCATTGAGAATTCGGCGGCGCTGGCGAGCCACGGGTTCGGGTTCGCCTCTATGACGTACACTTCACCTTTCTTGTTCAGGCGCATGTCGATGCGGCCGTAATCGCGCAACTTTAGTGCGCGATAAGCGGCGAGCGCGGTGTCCTGCAACTTTTTCGTGGTCTCCTCGTCCAGATCTTCTGCCGGCGCGGACTTCGTCACTTTGTACGCCTCGGTTTCGTGATCGAACTTCACATCCTGGCCGGCAATGCGTGGCGTTCCCTTGGGCAGCTTTGAGAGATCGAGTTCGATCAGTGGGAGCACCTCGGCATTGTCATTGCCAACAATTGCGGCGTATATCTCGCGGCCGTCGATGTACTCTTCGATCAGAGCTGGGCTGTCGAATTCCTCGTGAATGTAATGGATGCGCTCCATTAGTTCTTTCACGCTGTCGACGACGGAGCCGTTATCGATGCCGATCGAGCCATCTTCGGAAACAGGCTTCACGATTAACGGGAACTCGATGTCGTGGGAGTGCTCGGTCCTGCCTTTGTACGAGATTGCAAAATCCGGTGTCTTGATGTCATGAAAATCAAAGATCTTTTTCGCGAGCGATTTGTCCTGCGCGAGATAGAGAGCCTGCGGGCCGCCCCCGGTGTAGGGAAGATGCAGCAGTTCGAGGTAAGCGGCGAGGTTCTTGTCCATGGTGTCATCGCCGGCATAGGACTCGGTAAGATTGAAGACGAGGTCGGCGCCGCACTTCGCCAGCGCGAGCAAAGACTGGTTCTTGCCATCGAGCACGTGGTACGAGGGTTCGTGGCCGAGTTCCTTCAGGGCCTCGAAGATCTCCTCGCGGTCGTGCAGCGGATCTTTTTTCTTCTTGCGACGCTTGCCGTTTTTGCTGCGCGGTACTTTTACCGGCTCCGGCTCTGGTTCGGGCGGACCCTCTTCCCAGACGTCGTGCAATATCGTGATTTTCAGGTTTGCCATGATGCCTCGATGCTTCCTCAGTTCCACATCTCAGGCCCACATCTGCTGACTGCGGCAGACGTGGGGCACGGTCGGCAGTTCCTCAGGGTGAAATGAACTTGCCCCGAGTGATGTAGTTCATCGCCAGCGCGGTTGCGTACACGGTTACTTCCGTTAAATATTCTCTTTCACATTTTACGTCGGCACGCAGCCCGAGTTCAGCGACTTTCGCTTCGATGGTCTCGACCAGTTTCTTCACCAGCGGACGTTGCACACCGGTCCAGTAATTCACCTTATCGACGAGCACCTTGCGATTCTCGCGGAGAAGATCGGCGGCGGGACGCACATTCCTCATGCGGCGTTTTGACACGTTGAAGATGTCGCGCAAATCCGTGTCGAGAGGAAGCTCGCCCGGCGTGAGTTGCTGATCGAGCGCACGCTGATAGAACTCGCCGACCGTAACATCCATTTCGTCCACCGTGATATCCGTGTCACCATGCGCGACAGCTGGATCGACGTCGCGAAGCTTGCGGCCAATGCGATCCATGTACAGCAGTTTCTTCATCGCGCCCCAATCTTTGTAGCGCTTGCGCCAGTTGGAGCGAGGCGTCAGCCAGACCGCGAAAGTCTCAGCAAAATCTTCATCGGGATGCTTCTGCGCGTACCAGCCTTCCATGTGGCGGACAAACTGACGCGAGAACGGCACGGGCTTGTAATTGTCACGATAAGGACGCCGGAATGGGCCAAACAGGTGCCGCCATTCTTCCGTTTTGTATAAAGCGTAAGCGTAATTGAAGGCGTGCCCAGCCTCGTGACGCATATACATCATGATCTGGCGCGCATCTTCAATGTCGTTCATCTCCTGCTCGAGATGCTGCAGCTTGGGGTCGGCCAGATAGAACGGGATTCCGATGACGGGTTCCATGTTGGGGCAGCCCCATTCGTCAGTCAGGTAACACTTGGGCCGAAACTTCTTGAGGCCTTTCGCGTCGAGTTCCTTATAGAGTTGCTGGACGAAGCGCTCGAGCGGAGATCCTTCCAGTTTCAAGCCGAGTTGCTGGATGGGCTTGGAAAGGATCTCCTGGACCTCTGCCGGTGCTTTTTCAAAATTGGCCACAGATGGCCGAAGCGTAGCACAGGCAGGGCGAAGAACGGGTGAACGGTAGTCACCACTTGGGTAACAGGGGGATGATGAACGGAAGTACCGAAAAGCGGTTCTCAGCTCCCAGTTCTCGGTTCTCAGTTGTCGGTGGAACTCTGATCTCTTTGAGGGCCGACTGTAGGAACTGAGAGCTGCCTTTACATTCCGAATCCATGCCGCCCCGACCTCATCTAGAATAGGAACAAGTGGGTGAGGGGTGGCTGTATGCGTAGAACTCTGCTGCTGGCGCTTGCCGGCATTTCTCTCTTCTCAGTTTCTCTTTTCGCGCAACAGATTCAGGGTGAGTACATGGAGACCCGCAGCGCCGACGTCTACACCGGGCAGTGCTTCGCGAATGGCGAGGTGAACCTGGCTGGGCGCGAGGCCATCATGGCGTGGAAGGTCGATCGCGGCTCGTGGGATGGCGTGAAACTGGACGGTCTTGGTGTTGCCGCGGCGGTGCGCACGAACGGCACCTTGGGTGATCCATATGAGAACCCGTACCCGGCGAAGTCGGTGCTGATCGTGGACGATCATGCGAGCCCGCAGCAGAAGGACGCGCTGATCAGTCTGGCAAAGCACTATGCGGGAAGGCTGCTCGACAACGTGGTTGAGGTGAAGGACGAGCCAGTGATGATGGAACTGCCGCAGAACGAGCATCAGCATGGGCTCGCGCGCATGATGGCCGGCGACCTGGCGTCGATCCAGACGCGACCGCTCAACGACATGGATCACCTCTGCGGGAACGAGGTGACGTTCTACCCGCCACTGGTGAAATTAGTGCATGCGGTTCCGGCAGTGGCCGTCACCGATCGTTATGCTGGACCGGGACTGGGCGAGAACTGGACGATTCACGACAAACGAAGCGCTTTCCTGGGACGGTTTTCAGAAGGCATGGGGCAGGTTGCGGAGAACTTGAAATTGGGGAATGGCGGGCAGTAAGACGAAGTAATTAGTCATTTCCAACCCCGAAAAAAGAAGCCCTGAGAAATCTCAGGGCTTTTGCCATTGGCTAATCGCTAATTGCATTTTCAGTACGAATACCCATCCGGCTGGCTGACCGCACCGACGTGGACTTCGTTGTCGACGAAATTGCGTCCGGCGAGAAGGGCCTTGCGGTCGAGCTCAAGCAATTTTGGATTGCGCACCGTTTCTTCGATCACCTGCATGGCGGTTTCCGGCGTCAGGCACTCGGTCTCTTCCAGGATCGCGCCGAGCATGACGACATTGGCGACCTTCGCTGAACCGATCTGGTCAGCGATTTCAGACGCCGGCAGGCAGACGATGCGAGCGTGATCGATGCTGATGTCCTCGGGAACTCGATCCCGGTTGTAGAAGATGGTTCCGCCATGAGCCACGTGCGGGCCGAACTTGCGCAGCGAGATCTCGTTCATCGCAACCAGCACTTCTGGGTGCGAGATGAGTGGCGAGCCGATGCGCTCGTGCGAAAGCGTGACATGGCAATGCGCGGAACCGGAGCGCATTTCCGGACCATACGACGGAAGCCAGCTGACTTCCAGCTGTTCGCGCATGCCCATTTCGGCCATCAACTGGCCAAGCAGCAGGACTCCCTGGCCGCCGAAGCCGGCGATCTTGATGGTGAGGTCGCGGCCGTGGGAAGCCAGGTTCTCAGGAACACGTGAGGGCTTCTTGGAGATTCCAAGCACGTCTTCAATGTTGTGCTGTGGCGCGGGAACGAAAGGAATTTCGGCTTCCTTATCGCGGAAATTGCCAAGTGGGAAGTTCTTGGTCAGGGTTTCGTTTACCCACTTGCGCGCGACCACGGGGTCCATCTTCAGGATGGTTGGGCAGGGCGAGAGGATTTCGACGAAGGAGAAGCCCTTTCCGTTCTTCTGGTTCTCCAGGGCTTTGCGGACGGCCTTGCGGGCCTTGATGATGTTCTTGTTATCGCCGAGCGAGACGCGCTCGATGAACGCGGGTGCTTGCAACGTCGCAAGCATCTCGGCCATGTGGATAGGGAAGCCCTCGTTGTTCGGACGTCGTCCCCAGGGAGACGTTGTCGAGGTCTGGCCGACGAGGGTGGTCGGAGCCATCTGTCCGCCGGTCATGCCATAAATGGCGTTGTTGATAAAGAAGACGCAGATATTCTCGCCACGGTTGGCGGCGTGAATGATCTCGGCGGTGCCGATGGCGGCGAGATCGCCGTCGCCCTGGTAGCTCATGACGATGGCTTCAGGGTTCGAGCGCTTCAGGGCCGTCGCGACGGCGGGCGCTCGACCGTGTGCAGCCTGCACGTTGCCGGTATCGAAATAGTAGTACGCGAAGACGGAGCAGCCGACGGGGCTGACGAATACGGCGCGATCCTGGAGGCCCATGTCCTCCAGCGCTTCGCCAATGAGTTTGTGGGCCACGCCGTGACCGCAACCGGGACAGTAGTGCGTCTGGTGCTGCAGTTCGGACTTGCGGTCGTAGTTTTGGTAGAACGATTCGGACTTCTGATGAATAACCTGATACTCGCTCACTATATTCCTCCCTCCCGCTTACACCAGCGCCGCAACGCGGGAGAACAGCTCGGCATGGATCTCTTCGACCGACGGAACGTTACCGCCGACCCTGCTGTAGAACTCGATGGGCACCTTACCGTTCAGCGACAAGCGAACGTCCTCGAGCATCATTCCGGTGCTGAGTTCGACGACCATGACGCAGCGGCACTTCGACGCCGCTTTCGCCAGTGCTGCAGACGGGAACGGCCATAGCGTGATCGGACGGAACAAGCCAACCTTCATTCCTTGTTCGCGGGCATGATCAACGGCTGAGCGCAGAACGCGCGAGACGATTCCATACCCAACGAATAGCACTTCGGCATCTTCAGCGCGGTAGGTTTCGAAGCGAACT
This sequence comes from Terriglobia bacterium, assembly GCA_032252755.1. NCBI lineage: Bacteria > Pseudomonadati > Acidobacteriota > Terriglobia > Terriglobia bacterium. The sequence goes on along the minus strand of JAVUPY010000070.1, from coordinate 101,511 downwards.
TCGTTGGCTTCGCATTCCTTGTACTTCGACTCGAGGTGACGAACGTGACGTTCGAGTTCGTCGGGCTCGAGTTGAATCGAGGTGACCAGGTTCTTACGCGTTTCCGCGGTGCCCTTCACGGCCCACGGCTTCTCGTACTCCTTCACCGGCTTCACTTCGATATCGAGCGGCTCCATCATCTGGCCGACGAACCCGTCCGTGAGGATGAAAGCCGGATTGCGGTACTTGTCGGCTAGTTCGAACGCGAGGACGGTGAGTTCGAACATCTCCTGCACCGAAGCCGGGCCGAGAACGATATTTCGGTAGCAGCCGTGGCCGCCGCCTTTCACCACCGCCATGTAGTCGCTTTGTTCGGGAGCGATATTGCCGAGGCCCGGACCTCCGCGAACTACATCGACGACAACGGCGGGGAGTTCGGCGCCAGCGATGTAGGAGAGGCCCTCCTGCATCAGGCTAACGCCAGGGCCCGAAGAAGCGGTCATCACGCGCTGCCCGGCCGATGCTGCGCCGTAAACCATGTTGATGGCCGAGACTTCGCTCTCCGCCTGCAGGAACGTGCCACCTACCTGCGGGATGAGTAGTGAAGCGTATTCGGCGATCTCGCTGGCGGGGGTTATGGGGTAACCATAGAATGAGCGACACCCGGCCACCACGGCACCTTTGACAATGGCGACGTTGCCCTTACACAGCTGCCGCATGAGGCACCTCCGGTTTTGCAGTTTTCTCGGCGACTACGCGATAGACGGTAATGGCGCCTGGCTCCGGGCAGCAGTAGAAGCAAATGCCGCAACCGGTGCAGGCGTCGCCTTTGTATTGGGCCGGATGAACGCCGTAAGCATTCAGATCGGACGCCAGTTCGAGGACCTTGGGTGGGCAGGACTCAACGCAGAGGCCGCAGCCTTTGCATTCGTCCTGGTTGATCTTTACATCTCCACGTGGCTGATTCGCCATTTATTACCTCTCTATAGCTGCAGCGACCGCACGCGGCTGCACCCAGTGCATGCGTTCGCAATAATCTCGAAGCTCATCGCGGAACTTGGGATGAGCAATGTTGATGAGCGCCTCTGCCCGCTGGCGGATGGTCTTGCCGTGCAGGTAGGCAACACCGAATTCGGTGACGACATAGTGGACGTCGGCGCGGGTGGTAACGACCCCGGCACCAGGCGTCAGCATGGGAACGATGCGCGAAATGGTGCCGTCCTTCGCTGTCGAAGGAATCGCTATGATCGGCTTTCCACCCTTGCTGCGGGCTGCGCCGCGAATGAAATCCACCTGTCCACCGAAGCCGCTGTAGAACCTCGGGCCGACGGAGTCGGAGCAGACCTGCCCGGTCATATCGACCTGCAACGCCGAGTTGATGGCGACCATGTTGTCGTTGCGGCTGATCAAGAAAGGGTCGTTGGTGTATGAGGTCGGGTGGAATTCGAAAATCGGGTTATCGTGCACGAAGTCGAACAATTTCCTGGTGCCGAGCAGGAACCCGAGAATTACCTTGCGCGGCTTGTAGTTCTTGGCTTCACCATTGATGATTCCGGAGTCGATCAGAGGTATGACATTGTCCGAAACCATCTCCGTATGAATGCCAAGGTCATGATGGTTTCCGAGGTTTGAGAGGACCGCGTCTGGAATGCCGCCGATTCCCATCTGCAGGCACGCGCCATCCGGGATGAGCGCTGCGACATGTTTGCCAATGGCTTCTTCGACCGGGCCGAACGGATGCTTCTTCAATTCGCAAAGTGGCTGTGAAGCCTCGACGATGCGATCGATCTGGCTGACGTGGATGAAACTGTCGCCGTAGGTGCGCGGCATTTGCGCGTTCACCTGGGCAATAACAATCTTCGCGACCTTGGTGGCGGTCAGAGTGATATCGACCCCGACGCCGAAGCTGCAGAAACCATGATCGTCGGGCGGCGAGACCTGGATCATCGAGACATCAATGGGCAGATCGCCGTGTTCGAAGAGACACTCGATCTCATGCAGAAAGACAGGCGTGAAGCAGGCGCGGCCTTCGTTCACGGCATCGCGAACGTTGCCGCCGATGAACATCGCATTATGCCGGAAGTGGCCTTCCATCTCCGGGGCAATGTAGTCGGCCCGGCCGAGTGTCAGGATATGGATGATTTCGACGTCGCGAACGTACGGGCCGCGTGCCATCAGCGCCTCGACGAGGGCTTCCGGTTCGGCGCAGCCGGGGTGGATGTGGACACGCATGCCGGACTGCACGCACTGCACGGCTTCGCGCGCCGTTGTCAACTTGCTTCGATAATCCTCTTGCCAGGGCATAAATTTCCCTCGAGCTACTACATTTAGGCCGGATGAAGGACACGGGCCTCTTCATAGCCGAGCGCCGCGTAATACTGCGCGCGATCGAAAAACTGTTCCAGCAGTTGCAGCATCTCCAGTTCGCCGAAAACTTCGGCGGGGCGCTCCATTACGTTCTCCTGCTTCAGGTACTCCCACAGGTTTTCCTTCACCAGGGAAATGACCCAAATCATCTGGCTAAGAGGGACGTTCTGTTGGGCGCGCCTGGCGCCGATGGCGCGGTAACGATGCTCGATGTCAGCTTCGGTCTTGCCAAGCAACCACTCGCCGAGGTTCCGGTACATTTCATAGACAACGGCTGTAAGTTCTTCTTCTGGAACGTTCTTGTAGGCCGGACAGCGGCGGCACGCTTCCATCTTCTTGCGAAGCGCCTTGGAGAGGCCCTCGGAATGAAGTTCAATCAATTTTACGAGTCGATAAGCGAGCATCATAAAAAGGCATCTCCCTTACAACGACATAAGCCGGGAGCTGGAGCCGGAGGTGTGGTTCGTTGGGGCATGCTTCGACGGACCCTTCCCTCATCCTTACCCAGTGTCAGACCCGGGCAAGCACACAGCCGTGATAGTTATCACCCAGACTTGTGACTCGAATCACCCGGAGGTCAAAAGCTGAAAATCGAAAGTCGACTATTACGAAAAAAGCCCCCGGGGCACTCCCGGGGGCAAGTGGCGATGACTAACTAAGCCAGGAAGAACTCGTGGGCGATTTCGGCGACCTTCTCGTCGGGCAGGGTCGCAGTCAGGTCGCTGGAGGCTATGCCGCCATCCTGCGCGAGAGCCAAGGCACCAATTGTCCCGGGGAGTCTTTTGGATAGCCGGAGCGCCGACTCTTCGGTCCACCAGCGGGCCAGCGCACCTCCCATCAGGTTGCGGAAGTTGGTCTTGGCGTCGGGCGACTGCACGGTCACCATCCAGCCCTCGCCATACGGGTCCTTATTAAATAGCGCCGGGTTGTTCGCGAGTTCGTCGTTCACATCAGCAACGCTGCCCTCAATTGGGGAAACCATGTCGATCTTTTTCCCGTTCCGCACCAAGGACCACACCTTCTGTCCCTGGCGTATCCACTGACCGCGCTGCGGCAGCAGTATGGATTCGATCCTGTTGCCAAGGATCTTCGAGGCGAAATCGTCGACGCCGATACGAACCAGGTTCGGGCTCTCGCTTAGTGCCCAAGTGTGACCGGGATGGAAGCGGAAGTTTTCCGGAACCTTGAACCCACCCACCAGGCTTGGCTGCAGCCTTGGAACGGCCGGTTCACGGCGCACGCTCTGCGCTGCAAAAACGGGAGCCTTGCCACGGTTCATGAAGTGATCAATCAGTAAGAATGCCACGAAAGTCGCTAGTACGAGAATGACGGTCATCGCCCACCTCCGATATGAATGTTTGTCCGGCGGGCTCTAACTTCTCGGGAACCCGTCCGCTATGACGCCCTACACAAAGGCATTTCCATTGCCGAACGAAGGTAGACCCTCCGCAGGCGCTGCAAGATGTTGGCGCGATGTGGTTTAGCGGTACATTCGTGGAAGTGCGCGCAATTAGACGATGCGATTCGCTACAGCGAGAACGTTGCAGATTGCAACGCTCGAAATGACGAGCGTGAACTCGACAGGCAATGTGGTTCTGTGGATTCAATCAGTTACGACCAAGAAAGAATGAGCGTTGCGAATCACAACGCTTGTTGTGTTTCGCAACGCATTGAACAGAAATCAACAGGGTAGCGGCGAAAGAAAACAAAAATTATTTTCGGACTAGGTTGCTTACTGCTGTTCGTCGGACGCTCCGCTCAAGGTCATACCGATGTTGACGGAACCGGTGTTGGTTTCAATTGGGAAGTAGGCGACGATGTGGCCCTGATCCTCGTTGACGTCGACCGGTTTTGCCGCTGGTGTCGCAAGGGCGAACGGAGCGGGATGCGAGGTCCCGGTCGCTTTTGCACTGAGGCGAACCATGGGGGTGTACTCCAGTTTGGCCGCCGGATCTGGATCGGAGTCGACCGGAATAAGGAGGAAGAAATCCGGATTCGGGGCTACACCGAGGTGATTGCCGTCATCAGGCAAGAGTTGATAGCGCATCGTGTACGTTCCAGCCGGAATCTTCTGGCCGCGGTAGTCGCCGCCACCGTTGGGGAAGGCTATGACTCCGTAGAATCCCCCGTTCACAAACTCCGGATAAACCGCGGCAGAATTATCGCTCTTCGCGGTCACAGCTGATTTTGCCGGCCAAATTTCGGCGAGCACCTTTCCATCATCTCCGGTGACCCGGTAACCCTTATCGGAAATGGCGGCCTTCACCGCATCGGTTGCGTTGCCCTGGAACTTGGCAATGGATTCGATCTTCGGCGCGGCAGCGAGGGCGAGGACGTTCAAACAAAGGAAGGTAAGAAGAAGAAGATATATCCGCTTCATCCTTTGAACATACGACCGAAAACCGGGATTCCGCAAGACAGGCGAACCCACCAATTTCGGCCCCAAGAAACCTTGATCGCGCTCGCCAGCTTTGTGACGTTACTCACACGTGTCAGTGCGGTCTGCTATCTGGCCGAGCGAAGAGGCCGGTTACAAAGAATGCATGGATGGCGCGAACGCGTCACGGAGGTCTTCGATGGATTTCGGCCCCGACCCGCAAGTTTGCCCTTTTTGCACGCACCTCTTCCCGAATGCAGAGGCGCTCTTTCTGCATTACGAGTATTTACACACCGAGTGGGTTAGGGATTTATTTGAGGCGAGACTGATGGGAGCGTCTTCGCAAGCGTTGCGAGAGCTTCGCGAATGTGACCGCGTGATGATGGAAGGAGTTGCGGTCTAGAGAGCTTTGGAAGCGCTGGTGGATGGATCCGGCCCGCTCGGGAGCAGGGGCGCTTCCGTTGCCGGGATTTCGTAGGTGCGTAATCCAGCGAACTGAGCCGCGACTGCGAGGAGAAATTTCGGGTTGTTAATCAGGTATCTCTTCCACAGCCGCCGAGGCTCCTGGTACAGACGATGGAGCCACTGCAGGCCGGCATGCTTGATCCAATCGTCACAATCGCGGATGCGTCCGGTATGAATATCGAATGCCGCGCCGACACCGATCATCAGCTTCGTGCGCAGGAGCGGCAAGTAATCCGCCATAAACTTTTCCTGCTTTGGCGTGCTCAGGCCAACCCAGATGATATCAGGCGCAGCATCTTCGACAGTTTCGATTAAGTGCTGACGTTCGTTCTCATTCAGCGGGCGGAAGGGCGGCGTGAAGGTACCGGCGATATTGATGCCGGGAAACCGTTCCCTGAGGTTAGAAGCGAGTTCCCCGGCGACTCCGGCCGCGCCCCCATACAAAAAATGGCGTGAGCCCCATTCGACAGAAGCCCGGCACAAATCGAGCATGAGGTCGGGGCCGAACACGCGGGCCATTTCTGCGTGACCTTGCATTCGGCCGACCCAGACTGTCGGCATTCCATCGGGCGTTACCAGGAATGCCGAATTCAGGATGGAGAGGAATCCGCGATTGTTCTGCGCTTCCATCACGCCGTGCACGCCCGTGACGCAGATGTAACCCTTGCGGTCGGATTGGAGAGCATCGCGAACGATGGCGACGGCGCGCTGCGGATTGATGGCGTGGATGCCGACTCCGAGCACGTTGGCCCGCGGGAGATCAGGCGGCACTGGTCGATTCAGCCTGGGTGCTGACATTGTTGATTTCGCTTTCGATCCAGCGATAGGTGATCGGGAGCCCCTCTTCAAGGCGGATCGACGGTTCCCAGCCGAGGACCTCTCTCAAGAGGCTGTTATCGCTGTTGCGTCCGCGCACGCCTTGCGGCTTCGTGAGGTCGTGTCGCTTGTGCACCTTCTTGCCGGCAATTTTGGAGATGATGTCGACAAGGCCGTTGATGGTGACCATTTCCTCGGTTCCGAGGTTCAGGGGCTTGCCGTAGTCGGAGGCCATCAGCCGGAGCAGGCCCTCGACGCAGTCGTCGATGTACATGAAGGAGCGAGTCTGTTCGCCGTCACCCCAGATTTCGATCGTGTCGCCGTCATTTGCAAGCGCGACTTTGCGGCTGATTGCGGCGGGGGATTTTTCCTTGCCTCCGTCGTAGGTGCCCAAGGGACCATAGACGTTATGAAAGCGCACGATGCGAGTCTCGAAGTTATAGTCGTGCGAGTAGTACTTGCAGAGCTCCTCGGTGAAGAGCTTTTCCCATCCGTAGCCGGGCTCTGGATCGGCGGGATAGGCGTCTTCTTCGCGCAAGGGAGTGACGTCGGCGTCCTTCTGCTTCGACTGCGCGTAAACGCAGGCCGACGAAGAGAAGAGGAATCGGCGGACGCCGTTCATGCGGCTGGCCTCGAGCATGTTCGCGTTAATCAAAATGTTGTTGCGCGCGATGTCAGCGAGGAATGCGGTGATGTAACCGATACCGCCCATGTCGGCCGCAAGGTTGTAAACCTGGTCAATGCCTCCGCGCGCGGCGACCAGGCAATCGTCCCAACGGCGCAGGTCGAGGCACTGAAACTCATCGGCAGCCGTGCGCTCATACTCGGGATACTTCAGATCGACGCCACGAACCCAATGGCCTTCGGCTTTGAGTCGTTTTACAAGATGATGGCCGATGAATCCACCGGCACCGGTAACAAGGATGCGGGTACGAGTTTTCATTTAGCGTCTTTCTCCGAATTGCATCTACCTCAGTTGAGAACTGCCTTGGGTTTGATCATGATTCCGAACTTTAGGGTTGGAATCGATGTGGGAACATTGTCGAAAGATTTGTTTTCTTCTTCGAAGACCGCTGCCAACGAAGGTTGAACCCGATGCTGCCAGTCGAGCCAGGCAGGGTGAGCTTCTATGTCATCGGAGATCAGCAGGCCGCCTCGACGAAGGTGCGGCCAAGCAGTCGCAAATTCGAAGGTTTCATTTCGATACGTGTGCAGGCTGTCGTGGATAAAGATGTCGAGTGGTTGTAACTGGCGCACGAGGCCAGGGAGAATGCGGTGGCTTTGCCCACGGCAAAGCGTCCAACGGGAACGCAACCTTTCCGGAACGGCTCTGCCGACGAACTCGCGGGCTTTCGGCACCAATGGGGGCAGATCGATACTCCAGAGATGACCGGTGCCATTGGTTTCCAAGGCTTTCAAGAGGAACGCAGTCGTGATGCCATGGGCGACGCCGGTTTCGAGCACACGATCGGGCCTCAAGGCACGGACAACCGCGTAGCACAACCGGGCGAGAGCAGGGTCGGCATTGTGCGCGGCACCAAAGCCTTTCGAATCAGAATGAGGAGCTAAGCGTTCGGCACTCTCCATTTCGATTTCAGTCAAGCCAGCTTCGTTAAGGAATTCGGCTAGATCGCACTTCAAGGCGCCGCTCAATAGTTCCACGTTGTCTGAAAAGGAGCGGACCTCGTAATGAGGAGCCGCGAAGCGACCAGCTTCTATCTTGCATTGGGCAAGGGTGGTGAGCCGATCAAGGCATTCTCCAGGACTGCTGACCAACAGCTTGGAGAAGAGCAGTAATTTTTCTGAACGAGAAACCGGCACGAGCTACTCCACTGTTCAATCAGCGTCAGCAGACAATGAACGACTTCGTTAACCCCAACATTCGTTCGCGATGAAGGTTGCGATTTGGAAACAATTCACGCATCTGGCCCTCATCGAGCAGGATTGTGGAATTCCAAACCTCCATCACGCTCTGGAACTCGTCGGAAAAGAATGAACGGGGGGTGAGGGGTATGAGGACACGTTGAACGGAGCGAGGCAGCCAATGAATGAAAGGTGCAAGCAAATGAGGCTCAATGGGAAACCTGCGATTGGGAGTTTGTATCCAGAGCCGCTTGCCAACCCGTGACATTTCTCGCGCACATTGTTGCTGATCTTCCCAGCCGCCCACATGCTCGATGAGTGAATTCGAAAAGACCACGTCAAAGCTGTTATCCGGAAATGGTATGTTGAGAGCATTTGCCTGGACGTACGGAAATATGGGTGACTGCTCGGGAAGGATATTCAACAGAGTTACCCTTGGACACCGTGCGCCGAGTGCTGTCCATGTAGCACTCGTTCCGCCGACATCCAGCACAGTAGTTTCGGGGGTGATCTGTAACGCACGCATAAACCACTCCATGCGTTCCCGCCGGAAGCGACGGCCAATGACTCTGTAGATCGTGTGAACGTTCATATGCAAACTAACCGGCAGCAGAACGCGGGCTCGCGGAGGGGGAAAACTCGGGGGCGACAAACAACAATTCTCCCTGCAGGCCACAGGTTGCAAGCTAACCCTGGAAGCAGCGTCTCAAGGGGCCGTGATGGCGGTAATTCGTTACAGGCGTGAACTCATGGACGGTTCGAAAGCCCGCCCCGCGCAGGACGCGAGATAGTGAATCCGGAGTGAAATAGAAAAGGTGTGTGGGGTTGACGCGCTCGCGCCAGGTCTCTCCCGAGAGTCGCGCCCGTAAAGAATTCGTATTCATGGTGGTGATTACCAATCGTCCGTGCGGGGCGAGTAATTGTCCGATCCGGGTGAGATCAAGCCAAGGGCGACGCAAATGCTCCACCACGTCGATCATAAAGATGAGATCGAATTGAGATTGAGGGTTTTCTTGGTGGAGGTCGTCCAAGGTGGTATACGCGGAAGCGAATCCTTCGCGGCGAATAGAATCACGAGCGGTCGCACTTTGTTCGATCCCAACTGCATGGCGCCTAAGTTCGTCAGAGCCCGAAGTAGCGAACCCTTGCCGCCTCCGTAGTCCAGAATCCTCTTCCCAGCCGGAGTGATTGACTTTCTTGAGAGCACTTTCAGCAAACTGCTCGATGGTGAACTCGGGTGGGGCTCCCACACCGGTTCCCGATTGCACACAAGTGGGTAATAAAGTTGATCGTATGCTTCGCTCAGAGCGCGTTCATCGGGTTGAGGGCTGGCGAACTGCAGTCCGCAGGTCCTCTTCTTGCACCGATAGACAGTGGTATGCGTGAGTTGAAAAAACCTTCGACTTGAAGATTGACAGTAAGGGCAGGCAGGAATCTTTGGGATCATGGTGGATTCGGCGGCTCTCTCCCTCGTTTTTGAGGCGATCCGGACAGAATGTTCAGACTTCATTACCACTACCTACGACGCGAGCACTGGTGAGGGTTGAATAGATCGACATGAGTAACTGGTAATTGCGTTCTTCGGTGAACTCGGCAAGGAATTTGTTTCTTGCATTGGTTCGAACCTGCGACGCAAATTGTGGGTCCTCGAGCACACGAAGAACAGACAGCGCCAGGGCCGCGGCATCGCCCGGCGGAAACAGGATTCCGCTATGCTCATGTTGCACCAGTTCCGCCATTCCGCCGAGATCAGATGCAATAACCGGAGTACCTCTGGAAAGGGCCTCGACAATCACTCGGGGAGCGCCTTCGTACCATTGCGAAGGCACCACGAGGGCGAGTGCATCGCCCATGAGTTGGAAGACTTGTTCAAATGGGCGTGAACCCAGGAATTCAACTCCTCGAAGAGTCGCGACCTTACTAGTGACAAAGGATTCCAATGGTCCGCTACCAACGATCTTCAGAGGTACTTTGGAGCCTAACTGCTCCCACGCTGCCAGTAGGGTGGTAATTCCTTTCTCCGGTTCAAGACGACCCACGAATAGAGCATATCCGCCATGCCCCTCACCTGCGCCGCGATCGGGGGCGAAATTCGGTTTCAGGAATATCTTTTCCGGCGGTAATCCAGCGGTGGCGAACTTTCTGCGCATGAACTCGCTTACGACCAGATACGCGTTCACCTTGTTGGTCCAAGTTCCTAGAAGCCGGTGGGTGGCAATCATGCCGGCTACTCCGGTTGTAGCAGCCCGGCTCTTTCGATAACACCCATGCAATATTCCGGGCCACGCCATGGTTTTCCCGAGGCAATCCTCGCATATTTTTCCATTCCGAAGAAAACGTGCTCCGGGACAGGCCAGGCGGTAATTGTGCAGCGTATGAACTACGGGAACATGTTCCTGCTGAGCCGCATAAAAAACCGAGGGAGAAATCAAGGGGAGGAAGTTGTGCACGTGGACTAGGTCAACTTTTTCCCTGCGGATCAACTGCCGCACGCCACCGTAGTCGTTGGAACTCCATAGCGTCCGAAAGGCGATCTTATGTGGCGCCTGCAGGTTAATTTCGTTGTTATCGCGGGTGTACTCGAATACCTCGTGGCCACGGGAGCGGAGCATAGCGCACTCCGCCTCCCTGCACTCGTCTTCTCCACCGCGCTGGGTGTACCGGTTATGGACACTGAGAATGCGCAGCATGAATTGGGGCGGTAACGATGGAGCTAAATCAGCCTGTTGTGGTTGCAGTTGCAACATTGGAAATTTGTACTTTGGCGCCCAGGAGGTGAAGAGACCTATAACCCGCGCCGACCAATATCCAGTAAGGAGCAGAATCAAAAGGACTCTCAAAGAGAAGAGTGAAGAGCCCCGAGGCAGATATAGCAAGAAGCGCCAGCGCAATCATGTACAGAAACACAGATCCCCGGGTTTCACGGCAACGACGTACGGTATTCAGCGATTTCAGAAAGAAGACAACGAGCACTGTTACGAGAACCAGAAATCCAACTAGGCCAGTCTTGTACAGGAATGTCAGGTACGTGTTGTGTGGGCGTGGGTCGGTATCGACGTCGCCGAAAGTGAAAGGAATTCCATAACCTTCCCCGAGGATGGGGTGCTGAACGAATCGATTGAATGCCTCAGCCCACGCGAGGAATCGGAACTCCGCCGTCGGATCTTCCGTGGGGTTCAGAACGCCGGAGAGGAATTGCGAGGCAGCCTTGTCGGCGAGTTTCGCGCCCGCCTTCGTCTGCATAAAGACGGCGATTAAGAGCACTGCGACGCACAGGACCTTCAGCAGTAGTTTTATTCGGCTGATCATCGTGCTGCGCTGAACTGATGGGCCAAGAAGAAACATCACGCCGCACGCGCCGATGACTGAGACGAATTCCGCGCGGGAGTTAGCGAGCAGGAGGCCGAAGCCGTTTACGGCGGTCAATATCCAGCCCAGTTTCCGGTCGAAGATCCTGTTCTGCGCTCCGGCAAATGAAGCCATGAATGCTCCGGAAAGCACAACCGGGTACATAACGTAGCGGCGCTCGCCGGGATTGCTGAGCCAGTATCCGAAGGCGAACAGGCTGACCATGGCGGAACCGATGCAGAAGATCAACAGAAGCCGCCGAATTGATTCCCAATTTCTGAAGACGAGGATCCCAAGCGGGAGGAAGAGGACATAGACGACCAGGCCGAAGTCCCTGAGGACAAAGAGAGGCGATTGGCCGCCGAGGAATCCGCGTATTGCGGCGACGGTGCCGACGCACAGCAGGGCCGCAGCGGACAACATCGGCCATGATCGGAGCGAATACCAGCGGAACTTCGGCCAAACAAAGTATCGGACGAGCAAGAAAGACAGCACGTAGTCGGTGATGTAGAGCGGGATGCCGGGGATCTTCAGGTACGCGAAGTCCTTCGTGTATGCGGTGACGCCGAGCACATACCAGAGGATGAGTGCTTCCGAACGGGATGCGTTTTGCTGACGGGCATACCGGAAGAGCAGCGGGAAAGTGATTGCAGCGAAGAGGATGGCGGCTGTTGCCGGTTTATAAGTAAGAGCTTCGGTCGCCTTGTATTCCCAGTCATCGTTGTACTTGGTCGACAGTCCGTCGATGAGCGTGATGGCGCAGCCGATGAATATAAGCAGGAGGAGGGTGGCCGGAAGCCACGCCTGTCGTGGCAGAGGCAGGGCCAGAGTTCCGGTCGGATTGTGCGCTGAACTGGCTGACATCGAGACAACCCACATCTGCCAGCTACGGCAGATGAGCACCACGTTGCGGTACTAGGAGGCTTCTTCCATAGAGACGGTGTACCGATCGACCGCGATGCTGCGTCGCGAGTCACGGCGAATTGCGACCAACAATGCCCAACTGCGAACCGTTCCCATGGCAATGAAGGCGATCACTGCTCCGGAAAGTCCCCAAATCGGGATGAGAATCAAAGCGCAAAGAACAACCGCGCTGCTCGCGAGCAACTGGCTTTTGGCAACGGCAGTGACGCGTTTTTTCCCGAGGAGATAACAGTAGAGGACATGGCTGAAATACAAACCGCAACCGCCGAGGACCATCACGCGTAACAGAACGTCATGCTCGGCATAACCGGAGAGCCGGCCATAAACAGTGCGCATGATCAGGTCCGGGGCAATCAGTATCGCGGCGAAAATCGGAGCGAGCAACGCTGTGCCTTCCAGCATGTACCGATAGGTCACGCGCCGGGCGCCCGCATCGCCCGCGGGTTTGAGCAGTTCGTGAGCGACCGCAGGGATGACAAGGTTACCCACACTAAACATGACAGGGTTGACGACCTGGACGATGTTCATCATGGCCTGGTAACCGGCCACTTCGGCCAAGCCCTTGAAGGCCAGCACCCATGGAACCAGCAGCAGAGTCCCCGCATAGCCGAGACTCGAAAGCATAGGGAAGCGGCCGAGGGCGAAATACTCCCGTGCGAGGCGAAGCGATTCGGCCAATCGTGGCCACCTGAGCCCGAGTCCCACGGCATGAATCATGGCGCCCACGAGTGACGCGACAAGGATGGCTTCGAATCCGGCCCTCGCGGTCACATGAGCGCTGGTGTGGACGATCCAATAGACGATGATGACCTCGCCAACGTACGTTACCGAGTCTCCGAGCAGTGCGCGGCGATGGCGCAGGTGCGACATCAGGGATCGTCGCAAGGTTTCCTGAAATTGCCAGCACAGCATTGCCGCGATTACGAAGAGCAGGAGGTCCGTACGACGGGTGATAATCCAGGCGGCGAGGATCAGCACGGCGGAAACGGGAACCCCCAGCAGCGATGTAATGATCAGCGAGTTGGAAGACAGCAAGCGCAGTTCTCGCGGGGTGCGATGCGCTCCGAGAACGGAGATGGGATACGTTACGAGTGCCGCGTGCAGAGAGTTGGCGGTCAGGAGCGCGCCGTAAAGAACGACGTAAGTTCCGTATTCGACCCTGGATAGCGAGCGCGCCAGAATTACGGTCAGCAGAAAGTTTCCCAGGCTGACAACAGCCTGATCGCTCATCGACCAAAATCCACCGCTTACGATCCATCGCCGGAGTTTTTGCACGTAAGCCCTGTTTATTGGCCATCCCCGCGAAGCACGGCGGCAAAGGTGTGAAGGATGATTTTGCAGTCGAGCAGCAGGCTCCATTGCTGGATGTACTGCATATCGAGTTCCATGTTGACGTCAAAAGATGGACTGCGCCGGGCCTCGACCTGCCAAAGGCAAGTGAGGCCGGGTTTCACAACGCAGCGCCGCATGTGTTCGGGTTGGTATCGGACGACATCATCGAAGGGGTGCGGGCGCGGCCCCACGATACTCATTTCACCGCGGATGATGTTCCAGAACTGCGGCAACTCATCGATGCTGTATCGCCGAATGAACGGGCCGAGCCGGGTCAATCTGGGATCATCGTGAATCTTGAATGTCGGTCCCTGCCGTTGATTTTGGCTCCGGAGATGTTCCTTCCAGTCGTCGGCATTAGCCACCATGGAGCGAAACTTGTAGCAGGTGAACCGACGTCCGCCCTTTCCGACCCGAATGGAACGATAGAGCGCAGGCCCGCGAGAATCGATTTTGACCATTACGGCAACGAGAATAAAGGCGGGAAGAAGCAGAATCGCGGCCGGGATTGCAATGAGCAGGTCCAGGCACCTTTTCACCCAAAGACCAAAAGGCGGAATGGGTTCGTAATGAAAACCGGAATAGACTTCATCGATGTCCCACGCTCGAACCGGCGCACTTGCGTTGGGAGCAGGTTTCGGTGCGGAGCCAAGATCTACTGTCGAGTCAGCCATCTTTCGTCCTGGGATCGTTGTGAATCGTCCTGTGGCTTATGCCGCGGCTGGTGGGTTCTGGATGTGATTGTTTCGTACCAGGGAGAGCAATTTGGAAGCGCGCACTTTGCCGGAACTTTGGGCGGGCAAAGCATCCCAGTCCTTCTTGAATTTGAACCAGGAGATCGCGCCTGCCAGGCAGAGCAGTGGTCCCAAGGTGATGATCCAAGGTCGGGGAGGCCAACTCTTCTTCTCGGGATAGTTGGCGGAGTCGATTACCTTGACGGTTGGTGTTTCCTTCGCTTCCTGTATCTTGGCGAGTTCGTATTGCTGGGTCAGCAGTTCGTAGACCGTTTCCTGGATCTTGGTGCGCCGGTAGAGGTCTGTCCACTGCACCCCCACAATGGGGAGTTGCCGGATCGGCGGGCTGAGATCGCCGGGAGCGAGCGGTGTATCCGACTGCCCCGTGGAACCGCTCGGGCCGCCAATTTTCGCCATCTCGCGCCGAAGGGCGGCGATGCGGGCTTTCACGGACCGTACTCGAATGTTGTCGTCGGTGTACGTCTGCTGCAAGCCTTCCAGTTCCGATTGCGCAGCGATGATTTGTCCTTCGAGTTGTGCTCCCGCGCCAACGACGGCTCTCGCCTGCTCTTTGAGGTCGAAGGTACTATTTTTGCTGGCGAACTGGCCGAACGCAACTTCGGCTGCTTCCAGATCACTCCGTGCTTTCGCCAGTCGCTGCTCGATGAAAACACGTTCACGGTGAGCTGCTGAAGTGCTGACACTCGCGAGAAGCTTGTCTAGATCTTCAACGTATCCGTTGGCGAGATCCCGTGCGCGCCCGCGATCGCTATCGGAAACGGCGATCGAAATGACACCGCTCTTTCGATCCTCGGAAATATCAGTGCGCGAAAGTAGTTTCTTCCGGGCGGAGACGCGGTACTTCTTTCCGTAGACCTTCATGAGGTCAAAGTGATCAACCTGATCGTCGAGAATGGTGCGGCTGCTCAGGAGGTTCATCCAAAGTGGGCCCGTGTTCTTGATGCCCATCATTCCGCCGGCGAGGTCCGCCAATCCCGCCGGGAGTTTCCCAGTCACCGCCGCTAACATCGCTGCCGGGTTGGGGCCTTCCGGCGGCATGATTCTTGTGGTCGATTCATAGCGTGGCGGAATCAGGAATGCCAAAGCTGTGCTGGCAATGACGGCCACCACGACGACCCTGATCAGCGCCCGCCGGTGTTGTGTCGCAATCTCAAGGACGGTGTCGATTACAGGAGGTTTGTTTTCGTCCTCGGAAGTTGGAGCGTTGTCCCCGTTTCGGGGCTCAACTTCTTCCAGGAAAATATCGCCATTATGAAGGCTCATATTGACTTACCTTCGCGTTCACCCCGCGCGTACCGCGCAAATGGGGAACAGTTCAGCCGATGCGTGTCCGACGGAAGGGAAAAGAAAGTTCCCGATTCGATTTATTCAGCGATGAAGGTGCCACTTCGGGGTGTAGGTGAGTTGAAAGCTGATAGCTGTATTCGAAACAGGAGTGGGGGCAAGTACCGGAAAATTCCAGCGCTCGTGTTGCACCCAGCCACTAGCCTGCACGGTGGGTGAGAGTTGCCAGTCTACGGTCGCTCGCAGATCCTGCTGTGTGCCTCGCCTGCCCGTGTCCGGGTTAACGGATAACTTGCGGTACGCGACTTCAACCTTATTCCTCGCCGTGAACCAGTAGGCTGACGAAAATTGGAGAGCTTTGCCTTGACGGCCCACCCAATCACCGATGATGTGGCCGTTGCTCGTGTAGCCACTGAGATAGCGGAGGTTCCAGTAGAAGTAATCCGTTATGAGAAGGCCCGGCAAGTCGGTATATGCGGCTTCCGCGCGCAGTTCCATGTGGCGCAGTTTCGGCAACTGGGGGATGAAGATTCCCGGGTTCATCGCGGAGCGCCGTGGATAGGCAATAGGGTTGATCTCGTCCTCGGCGAAAGAATCTGCGTAAAGGATGAGCCACTTCCGCAGACCCGGGATTCGATAATTGAAATCGAACGAAGTGCGGCGGTCGCCGGGATCGGTAGTAAGGCCGTTTGAGGTCGAAAACGAGAAGAAGACATTCTTCAGCCGTCGGGGTGTGACCGGAAATCCCGGACCGCCGAACAGACTCGTGCGTGAAACCCCGATCTCCAGGTTGGGCGTCGGCTTCAGGCTGATCTTCTGGCCGCTGATGTAGGGCTGATCGGACAGCGATTGCGTGTACGCCCCGACATTCGTGTACGGCGGAACGTGTATCCAGTTCTGCCCACTGAGGCGCCCGATGAAAAATTCTGTCCGAATTGGACCAAGCAGTTTGAAAATTCCGGGGAGCGTGAACGGTTTGGCACGGTTCAAGCGCGCCATCGTGATCGGGTCGACGTTGTTACTGATCAGCATGGGGCCCATGGCTCCGGGACCCCACCAAAGGGTCTGTTTGCCGAAACTCAATTCCCAATTCGCGAAGTTCCAGCCCACGTACGCGTCGAGCAGATGGACGCGATCCAGTTGCGCTGTCGGAATGTCGGGTGGAACCGGTATGGGATTCAGTGAGGCGATTCCGTTCTGGGTGGCTTCCTGAATTGCGAGGCGGGCAGCCAACGGCAACGGGGGAGCCTCGGGCGCGTGCTGATATTCGGCGCGTATGTAGAAAGCAAGCGGTCCGATTACCGCGTGGGCTGATCCGCCACTGATTGCGTTGAATCCTTCCTGGAAAGGGCGCCCATAGTCGTTGACCATGGTGCTGCCAAAATCGAGGTCGTTCGTGAGGGGCTTACCGGAAATACCGGTCGTTCTCACATACAGGGAATCCACTCCGGCATCAAGCCCCTGGAAATCCGGCGATTCACGTTCGGAAAATTCGGCACGCAATTCTGAAACAAGAGACTGAGCGACAGGGTTATTGATGTCGTCTGTAGGCGGAATTTCGTCGACGAGACGCTCGCATTCGTCGCGTGTCCACGGACGAAGTCCAAGAAAAGCGGACTTCACGTACCCCATCGCGACCAGGCGATCGAATACGGGATACACCCACGAGTCAATCGGCACGTAGACGGAGCCGCGGTTCGGTGTGCCGACCTCGTCATAATGGTCGTGGGGTGCTTTCTTGAATGTGCCAAACTGCCTTGCAATTTCCTGGTCTACGGTGTGGCTGCGATAAACATGGCGTCCGATGAGGTAGCCGAGAGTGCTGCCTACGATAACATCGCTGGGCGCGTGCTTATTCGCGAGGATACGGCTAAGGCTTATTGCGGTAGCTCCTCCGAAGAAGAGCATCTTGCTGCCCCATCCGGGATAGGCTTCGGTGAGCGCTCCGGCAGCGGACCAGGCAAGGATCGAGTGCCCGGAGGGAAACGAGTTGCCACCCTGGAAGAACTTGTTGCGGCCTGAGCCAGTTCCGGGGCGCTCCCGGCCGAAGGCGAACTTCAATGTCTCGCCTACCGCAAGACTATCGACCATTGCCTCGCCCGCCAGGAATCCGGCGCGGCTCTGATAATCGTCATGCCGAATGTGGCCGAGAATATACATTCCGCCGCCAGCCGCGACCATTCCCCCTACACCTAGCGTGGACAGCGTATCGAACCGGGAAGTCGTTTTGGGGCTGAGATTCAAAGTTCGAGGCACCCAGCGATCGCTGGCGATGCTGCCCCCGACGGCTATGCCGAGGGGAACCAGCCAGTTTGCGTCCTGAGGTTGCACGCGCCGGGGAGCCGACCAGATTGTCTCCTGGTCTTTCAGGAGGTTCCGGGGAAGGGTCCGGAACGATACGTCCGACGATTGTACGGATTTTTTTACTTTGATGGGTTTGCCGCTACTCGTGGCCTCCTGTGCAAAACTGCCGCTTGACAAGAGACCACAACCCGCCAGGAGAACGACGCCCACTTTTAGACTGAAACTCTGCATCAGAAATTCGACACTACGCCTGCTGTTATCGCTACCTGGGACATGACCTGCATGGTTTGCAACAGGCCACGCCATGCGGCGCTTCCGGTGACAATTTTTTCCGGAATAACGATGGTATCGCCCGGATACATTACCGTCGACATTACGTTTCCACGCCAAAAGCCCGAATTACTTCCTCTTCCCAAAACGGAACCGTCGGCGCGAATAATGAAAGCGTTTTTCATGCTGGCGGAAGCGGTGTGACCGCCGGCCCGCTTGAAATACCAATCCGCTCTCTTGCCCGGTATGTAAGTTATTGCAGACGGAGAGTTTACCTGTCCCTGCACGGCGACGAAGGTGGGATACTTTGGAACGATGATCTCGTCCCCCGGACGGAGTTCGATGTCATCCGGTGTATTTTTCCATTTGGATATGTCGGCCGAAATCCTGATTACCTGACGGCTGGACACGGGTGTAGCCTTCAGGCGCTTCACGATTTGTTCCGACTGCAATTGCGCCGAACTTACTACTCCGGCGGCCATGGTGGGATCCTTGATGTCCGGGATCATGGTCTGCACGCGGGTGATAAGGGTGTCGCGGGCCTGCTGGTTAATTTTGCGAACTTCGGTCCGGTCCAAGATCGCGCCACGCGGATAAGCATCCTCACGAAAACCGCCGGCTCGTTCGAGTACGCTGCTGAGTTTTTCGCCTTCGACAATTCCATATGTGCCCGGGTAGTTCACTTCGCCGGTAACGTTCACGACAGTTCCGACGGTGTTCCATCCGGCGAGTTGCCTGATCGTCAGCACGTCGCGCGGCTTGAGACGAACGTCTGTGTCTTCCACTCCGCGCAACGCTTTCCCGATTTCAACCATTCTGCTTTCCACCTCGACCTTTTTTTGCTGGTCGACGGTGTAGCTGGAGAGGTCCGCAGTGACTGTGTAGGCGCTGCGCTTCAAGCCGCCGGCCATACGCACCAGATCAACGGCTGTCATGCCACTGCTCATGGGATATTGGCCGGGCCGGACGACTTCTCCGTAAATGGCGACCATGGGCGGGTCGATGTCGTAGCGGCCGTATATGCGAATGGTGTCGAAAGGCTTAAGAATTACGGGATCTTCGCCGTCGAGCACTTCACGAAGATTGAAGTCGATGACCTCGGGCCGCATGTCGGGAGGCTGCAGGCGAACGATCTCAGCATGGTCCGACGGTTCCGGCATCAGGTCCCTGTAGGAGCGAATGAGTTCGGAGACGTCCATGCCATCGTGATAAGAGTACTTGCCGGGATGAATGACGTGGCCGTCGAGATAAACGGCCTGATTACTATAGGGTGCGATGGCGCCGATGATGATGCGATCACCATCCTGCGGACGGAAACTCGCCAGCGCTTTCTGAACCGCGGCCTTGTCTTTCAGGTCCGGCAACTTCAACGAGAGCATTTCTTTGTGCTGGTGGGCCTCGACGCGTTCGACGCGCACTTCGCGTAACGATCCGGTGGCGAGCACTCCGCCCGCCAGATCGAGCACCTGGGAGAGATCGGTTTCCCCCTTCAGTTCATAAATGGCAGGCCGCCGCACCATACCGCTGACGGCAACCTGCGGGCCAACAGGCGGAACGAGAATCGTGTCACCCGGGGCAAGCCCGGCGATAGCTCCGCGTACACCTTTCAGCAGCAGATCGTAGAGATCGACCTCGGCAATGAGATCGTTTCCGCGATAGTGTCGGATCCGGCGAAGTGAACCGCGTTCCGTTGGACCGCCGGCCGCAGCGATCGCATTCAGCACAGTGGAAAGTGCACTGATGTCGTAAGCACCAGGACGTGCGACATCGCCGACCACGTAAATGTGCACGGTTCGAATTCGTGCGAGCGACAGGTCGGAATGGATGTTCCGATACTGCGTTGCCAGAGCCTTCTGGACGATCTCGCGAGCGTCGCCGAGAGTTTTTCCAGAGAGAAGGATGGTTCCGATTTCAGGTAACGCGATACGTCCGTCGCGATCGACGTCGAGGCGCATCTCGCGCGAAATGCCGCCCCACAGCACCAGGACGAGTTCGTCGCCGGGGCCGAGAATGTAGTCCGGCCCGGCAGAAACATCTGGGGGCACATTGGCCGCGCTGTTCGAGCGCAGTACATCGATTCCAAAACGTTGCAGAGGAGTCTTTACATCGCGGACTTGAGAATAGAGATCCTTGAGAGAGGGAATGTTCTGATACCCAAGGGGCAGGCGTTGCTCGCGAACCGGGATCTGATCGAGTGATTGCCCCTGTTCCGCATTATTCGGCTGATTGTTGGTTTGCGTCATGCCGTTCTGCTGCTCTGGCCGCTGTTGTGGATAACCCGGAGGCGGATACTGGCCCATCTGCTGCTGATTCGGGCCCTGCTGATTGTTCGGATAGATTTTTTGCCCCGGGCCTGCATTCGCACCGTTTTGACCGGCTTGTGTTCCATTGGCATGCAGTCTCGGATCCTTCGGATCGACGACCCCCTGGTCGATCAGGTATTGCGTCACTTGTATTCGGAACTGCTCATCGGTCTGCAAACGCTGGATGAATTGTTCCTTCGTGCCGGTAATGCCGGACTGCTGGGCCTGCATTTTCATGCTGCTGACCAGGTCGGGATTCTGCTCCAGGATGTTTATGATGTCATCGGCCGACAATTCCGGCGGAGCAGCGTTCTGAGAGGACGCCGAATTATACGTGGAGTACTGCGCGTTGTTCGCAGGGTTGTTCGAATTGTCGGGGGGCTGATTCTGATCGGGAACCTGGGCGATCGCGACCGCAGAGACCAGCAGTACGAATATCAAACTTATCCAAAACCGAAATCGATGCAGACCAAACACGCTCTTCATCTCAATTACCTTCTGTGGCGGTGGTTATCCGACGGTAGCCTGGGTGGTATTGGTTCCTAATCCGCGCAGGCAGAGCTCAGCAAAGTCGCCAGCCATCTGCTTGACCGATTCCTGCCCGGGTTTCTCCATTCCCAGCAATTCCTGCAGGTTGTAAGGCGACCACAGCATCCCAGTGATGGCAAGGGCTGCGGAGTGCGGGTCGACGGCCCGAACCTCCCCGGCCTGTACCCAGGATTGGATCTGTGTCGTTAGCTCCGCTAGCAGCGGTTTCAAATGTCCCTCGTAGAGACGCTTTCGTTCTTCGGGAAGTTCGAGTACGGCAAAATAGATGAGCCGGCCAAGGCTGCGATCGGTCAGCAGAAGACCGAGCACACGTTCTCCCAACCGTTCGAGCATTTCTCGCGGACGGAGTGTCTCGCCCAGTCCCTCCACAAATAGCTGGTTGAGAGCGGACGAGCGCACCTTCCAGTCAATAGCAGCCCAATAGAGGTTCTGTTTTTTCGGGAAGTAACGATAGACGGTGACGTCGTTTACGTTCGCGGCGGCGGCGATCTGTTTCATGGTCGCGGCGCGGAATCCGTACGCGGCGAACTTGGTGGCAGCGGCTTCGAGGATTCGTATCCTGGTGTCCCGATTGGAATATTCACTCATATGCGGGGATTCGGAGAGGGCCTCAAGCAGAGGCTGGCGAGATGATGTTCAATGGATCAGGACTGGATCTGTTTTTGCGCCAACGGCTGAGTCCGAGAGTTTCGCTAAGCACAACGGAAATAGCTGGCAGGCAGGCGCTCAATTGCGCTCGTATCAATTTCCACCGAGATGGCCTGCATCAACAACTCGATGCAGATTACAACCCGCCAGCGGTTCTTATGCAGTACCAGGATCCCTTCCTGTCCAGCGAATGGTCCGGTCTTGACACGGACGGGATCGCCCTTTCGGAGGTAAGGATGAGGCTCAAGATTGAGTTGGGATACGCCGGCTTTAAGGGATTCGATTTCGCTATTTGGTAATGAAGCGGGTACGCCGGCGACCGTGACCAGGCTGGCGACGCTGGGCGTACGGAGAATTTTCAGGCTATCTGTAGCTTCAATATGAACGAAAACGTAGCTGGGGAAGAGAGGCCGCTCGATCAGCACGCGCAGGCCGTTCTTCCACAAACTGGCGTCCTTGTAGACAGGCAGAAAGGACTCGATGCCAGACCAGC
Source organism: Terriglobia bacterium (assembly GCA_032252755.1). Taxonomy (NCBI): domain Bacteria; kingdom Pseudomonadati; phylum Acidobacteriota; class Terriglobia; species Terriglobia bacterium. The sequence goes on along the minus strand of JAVUPY010000070.1, from coordinate 79,434 downwards.
AGAGATATTCCGCGACCTTTTTTTCATGCCTCGCATAAGTGTATGCTGCGAACCACTGCTGAGTGCCCATACCCTCCACTTTCCGGCCCGGCGCCTATCTTGAAACTCTCAGAAGAACCGCCACAGAGGAAGCACGTATGTAATTGCACGCTTGCCTGAACGGAGATAGCTTCGCCCCGTCACTTAGATCGGCTTCTTGTGACCTGACCGAGTCGAGGCTTCCAGTGTGCTTCGAAAAACCCTTTTGATCTGCCGCCAAATTAGCAAGGACTAATCAGCGAATGCACAGATCCCGCAGGGGTGAATGGGGAGCATCCCTGCTCTGCAACGAGACAAAAGATTACATCTGCACGCTGCAGGATGCCTCCGGTGCGGTAAATTCTTTAGGAAAATAAGGGAGTTCATTTCTGACGCAGATGGGGCAAAAATTTCACAGATCTGTGACATTCGGGTCTACAGTGATCGTCAATGCCAAAAACTCACGGTCGCCGCAGGATTGTATTGAACGGATCGAGTAGAAGTTTGCGGGTTCCAGCGGGAACCGTGAGGTGAAGCTTGCTAAGTTCCCCGTCGGCGAACACGCGACCTGCGAAAACCCGGCGGTTATTGCCGAGAACAGCGTAAATCGGAACTGATGTCACCAGATCATCCGGTGCATCCTGTTGCAGGATCGTAAACGCGGCAAATGACTTGCCATCGCGACGATTGATCTTAACGTCTTTCAGCGAGAGACTCGGTATGGCTGTACCATCCACCCAGCCATTGAAGAACCAGTCGAGTGAACGGCGACCATCGTAGCGCAGCGAGGCAGGCATGTAATCCTCAAAGACCTTTTCGAGGTCCCTGCTTGTCGTCTCCTTGAACGCATAACGTTCGCGGAACTGACGCAGCGCTTTCAGGAACAGATCTTCGTGCGGCTTCGCGATCGGGTCGTCAAACATGCTTCGCAGCATGTGGATCAACCATGTGCCGCGTCCGTAGCTGATAGCAACATAGCCGCCGGGGAATTCGGATGAAGAGAGCCGAACCCCAAGGTTTACCGGACCAGCTTCGAGATATTGGCGGCCGTTGGGTGCCCGGCTTAAAAGGTCGTCGCGATAGCGGTTCATGGCTATTTCGAAAGCGTCGGGATCGCGTTGCTCAATCATCATGAGCGCACTATAGTTCGCGAGTGCTTCGACGAGCCACTGATCGCGATAGCTTTTCCAAAAGACGACATCGCCCCACCACATGTGCGCGGTTTCGTGCCAGGGCATGAGATCGCCATAGACGATTCGCCCGAAGGTGTCGAGTTTGAGACGCGCTTGCTCTTCCGGGGTGAGCCATGCGGCGCTGGAGAGGAAGATAAGGCCGGGCCATCCTTGCGCCGACCGGGACGGAAACTGCGTCACCGCAAGGGTACTGTACGGGTATGGGCCAAACCACTGGGTATAGGCTTGAATCGCCTTTGCGCAACGCTCGGCCATCGATTCACTGCTCTGCGCAGGATCGATCGAAAGTGGCGGAGCGACGATGAGGGTTTCAGGAGATTCTGGGCCGAGCTTTGGCAGAGGCTTCACCACGGCTGTGCTGGCAGCCTGTTTCGTGAGGTCCGATTCGAGTGAACGCGAGGCATAAGCATCAACCTGGACATTGCCGACCCGGAATTCTTTGCGCGTGTACTGGCCCAAGTTGAATCCCGCCAGCGGCATTTCGACTTCCGACACCCACCGGCCCACCAGTTCGTTTCCCTGGGTTTCAAGCGAGACGCGTTTTCCGGTGGCTACCAGCGTCCACTCCGTCGGCCAGCGAAACTCAAGTTCAAACTTCGCCATCCCGATGCCGCGGCTGGGATACCAGGTGCCGCGTGCACCGACGTAGAGCAAGCCTTCCCCAGCCTGCTGCATGACTTCGCCGGCGTATACGAAATGGAGTTGGAACTGTTCGCCGTTCTTCAGAGCTTGCGGAAGGATAACGACTACAAGATCGTTGCCACGTTTGGCCAATTCAGTTCCGTCAACGCTCTCGTTCTGCAGAAAGTCGAGCGGCTTACCGGCGAGCGTCACGGTGTGCACTTTCAGATACCGCGACAACTCAAAAAACAACAAGCGCTGGCCGCCGTATTTTGCGCTGAGCGATAGCGTCGCATCGCTTTCAATGCGCTCCGGCGGAATGAGCTTGGCATTAATGTCGAAGTTCGTCACTCGCACCGATTGCGAAGAACGCCACGGGTCGACGATGCGCTCCGGAGGATCCGGGCCACGGGACGATCGTGCCGGGAACGACATCCACACGTCGTAGTAGTCAACGTTGTCCTTGGAAGTGAACTTTCCAATGCTGATCTGCTCTTCCGCCATCGAATCGTAAAAGGCGTCGAAATTGCCCAGCCGTGCGGCGAGCATTCTCACATGGAGATAGTGGTCCTGTGAATAATGGCTCGTGAAGCTGCTGAGCAACCGCAATCCATCCATTTGCGCCAGACGCGGCGCGATCGGCGCATTCGTCGTAAGGAACTCCTGCTTGGCTTCGGCATCGGTATCCCGTAGATGCGATTGCAACTGCAGAGCGGTGTCGTCGTTGAAGCGAAGGTAAGCGGCCTGGAAGTGCTCGTCGAGGTAGCCGAGACCGGTAAAGAGCCCCAGGGAGGCACGTTCGGAGATGTCGGGCGGTCGGGTAAGAATCTCTCCTTCGCCGGTGAAGTACGCCCCCGTGATGCGGCCATCAACGTCTTGCGTGAAACCGATCATGCCATCGTTGAGGTAAAGGTGAAGGTCCTCGCGGTCGATCGCTGCATCGCGAATCTTGAACACCGCGCTGAGGTTCAGGCCAACGCTCCGAAGTTGGTGGTAGAGTTCCTGGACGGTCTTTGGCGCGGGCAGAGCTTGAGGCGAAGGATTCTGAGGCGCAGGAGTAGCCTGAATCTGGCCGGGATTCTGGGCAGGCGCCAAGACGCCGAATCCGAGAACGAGGACGACTAGCACCAAGAGTGCTGGCCCACGCGTCACCTACAACCCCCTGTTGCGATGCTGTTAGAATGCGCTTCCGTGCGACTTCCTGTCATCTTAATCCTGCTCGTAGCTGCTCCGCTCGTACGCGGTGATGTCATCGTGTTGAAAAACGGGAAGCGCATTATTGTAGACACCGCCCGCGAGAAAAATGGTCGGGTGGAGTACGAAATAGGCGACGACAAGTACGCTATTTCTCAGAAATTGGTTGATCGAATCGAGACAGGAATTGGGGTTCCGCCAACCAGCCACCCCGAAACGCCCACCTTTACACCGAGTTCGAGCCTACCGGTTACCAATGATCTCACCCCCAAGTTGATCCACGACGGGAAGGTGGACCCCGAGGTTCTATACGCCATTGATCGTACTGCCGACCAGCAAACCGTGGCGGCGGCTTACTTCCAGGCGGCCCGCTTTGAGCAGGAACACGGAAATCCGGACCGTGCGGTACGCTATTACTCGATGGCGCTCGGGTATCTGCCGAAGAACCATACAATTCTGGATCACTATGCCGCCCTGTTGATTCAGGTCGGACGTGGCGAAGATGCGATCTCGATGGCGGAAAAATCAACGCGACTGGCGCCCAATTCCGCCGATGGCTGGACGGTACTCGGATACGCGTATTATTCCGCCGATCGCAATCGCGATGCGATTGAGTCCTGGAAGCGTTCCCTGGAGATTCGTCCTGACGCAACCGTGCAAAAGTATCTCGAGAAGGCGCAGCGCGACCAGCACGCAACCGCCGATTTCCAACAGCGCAATAGCGGTCACTTCACTCTTCGTTACCAGGGGCATTCCATTCCCGACTCCCTGCGCGATTCGGTGCTGCAGGTCCTGGATGTTAATTATGAGGACCTTTCCAGCCAATTCGGGACCAGTCCTCAGAACATAACTGTCATTCTCTATACCGAGCAGGCATTCCAGGATGTCACTGAGTCCCCGAGTTGGACGACCGCGATCAATGATGGAAAGATCCGGGTCCCTATTTCTGGCCTGACGACGGCGACGCCAGAGCTGGCGCGTATTCTCCGCCATGAACTGACACATACCTTCATCAACCAACTCAGTCGAGGGCGCTGTCCTCAGTGGCTCCATGAGGGGATTGCGCAACTGATGGAACCGCGGACTGCAGCCCCGTACGGAGCAACGCTCGCCCGCCTGTTTGCTCAGGATCACGAAGTCCCGTTGAACTTGCTTGAAGGATCCTTCATGAATCTCGATGGAAAAGAAGCTTCGGTTGCCTACATTCAGTCGCTGGCAGTGGCGGAATACCTTCGCGACACCTACGGGATGGACGGGATTCGGCAGATATTGAAAAGAATCGGAGAGGGGCAGAGCACCGAGTCTGCCCTGCAATCCACCGTGCACGCCGGCTATGCCAAGCTGCAGCAGGATGTCGGTGAGTACCTCAAAGACCGATACGGCACATAACCCCATTCCGCGATGCACCAGGAATTAAAGTTCACGCTGGGTTGTTGGCCACCCCGCCAAAACGTGCTATCGTCGCGGTTTGATGCTGAATTTTGCATTTTTCCGGAAGCCGCCCGAACCCGAGTTACTACGTCCGGTTCCGACCCAGTTTCCGACCCTTTCGTCGGCGCAAATCGCGGTTCGCTATCACGGAGCGCGCATCGGCGGCGACTTCTTCGACATCGTCTGCGTCCGTAACCGCATGATCTTTGTTGTGCTGGACATCGCGGGGAAGCGCGATTTCGCATTTCACGTGGCTGCCACGGTGCAAATCGTTTTTCGTCGAATGGCGGAGGAGCTATTCCAGTCCGAGCATGTCAATGAAGCCGATGCGCTGACTCAGTTGGTACTCGCCATTAATCGGGCGATCATGGAAATCACGGGCACGGCGCACATGTCCACCGGCTTTGCCGGCTCCTATCGCGAAGAACTGGGCACTTTGTGCTACGTAAACGCGGGATACACGCCGGCACTGGTGCGCGATTCGCACGGGATTAGCGAACTCTCGGCCAGCGGGTTGCCGCTGGGACTCTTCCTGCATGCGACACAGGACGCACTGATGACGGTTCTGGAGCCCGGCGCGGTCCTGCTTCTGTTCTCGCGTGGTTTGATGGAAGCTCGCAACCGGCGCTCAGAGTTCGGGATCGAACGGGTAAAAAAGATTCTCGCCAATGGCCACGCCCACGATGCCGAGGGCCTCTGCAATGAGGTTCTGAATTCCGTGCTGGCCCACATGCATGGAAGGCCAATCGATAACGATCTCACCACCCTGGCGCTGATGCGGTTCGCCGCTACCGCCGAAGCTCACGCCTGATTTCCAGCACCGCTCTCCGCAGTGGTAACATTTCCTGCCCATAGACACGAGCAACCTTTGCCGGGGGGATATCATGCGCAAAGTTTTCATAACCATCGGAGTCGTCGTAGTTCTTGTCATCATCGCGGCGGCGGTTATCCCCTTCTTTATCGATGCGAATCAATTCCGCCCCAAGGTGGAGGCCGAGGCCACCAAGGCCCTGGGCCGGCAGGTTACGGTCGGCAACCTGAGCCTCTCGATCTTCTCGGGCGGAGTCACTGCCGACAATTTTTCTGTCGCAGATGATCCGGCGTTCGGCAAGGAGCCCTTCCTCACCGCGAAATCAATGTCGATTGGAGTTGAAATGTGGCCGCTGATCGTGTCGCGGAAATTGAACATCGAGTCCTTCGCGATCAATCAGCCGACGGTGAACCTGATCCACGGGACCAATGGAAAGTGGAACGTCTCCACTCTGGGCGCAAATGCGCCTAAATCGCAGGGCGGACCAGCACCGGAGTTCAAGGTGGGCAAGTTCGCCATCAAGAACGGAACTATGACGGTGCAGTACCAGGGAACCCGCACCAAGCCGGCGGTTTACTCCAACGTGGATGTGACGGCCACGGACATTTCGCTGACCTCGGCATTTCCGTACCAGGTTTCCGCGACGCCGCCGGGCGGCGGCAGTTTGGATGTGAAAGGGAATTTCGGCCCGTTGTCGCAAAGCCAGGCAGCGCAGACGCCGCTCACCGCCGGGCTGAAAGTGCAGAACCTCGACCTCGCGGCGAGTGGTTTGGTTGATCCCGCCTCCGGCATGCGCGGAAAAGTGAACATCGACGCCAACCTGAACTCCGATGGCAGGACGGCGAAACTCGACGGACATGCGACGGGGACGGGTCTCTGCCTCGTGCAGGGATGCTCTCCGGCGAAAGAGCCTCTAAATATGGATTTCGCGACGAACTACAACCTTGCCCAGCAGACCGGAGCGCTGACCAAGGGCATTCTGAAACTGGGCAGCAGCGCGGCGAGTCTCGGCGGCACTTACAACATGAGCGGCGCCTCCACGCGACTGGATACGAAAGTCGATGCCACCAATATGGCGGTGAATGACATCGCGGGAATCTTACCGGCCATCGGAATCATTCTACCGTCGGGTGCCAGCCTGGAGGGCGGTACCGCCAATGCCCACGCAACCATCACTGGGCCCGTCGACGGCCTGGTGACCGCGGGATCTGTCGATATCAACAACACGAAACTGACAGGCTACGATCTTGGCTCGAAACTTGCCGCGCTTTCCAAACTCGCCGGCGTCCAGAGCGCGAAGGAGACAATCATCCAGTTGTTCTCGAGCAATGTGCGCATCTCACCACAAGGCACCCAGGTGAGCGATTTGAAACTGGTCCTTCCCGCAATTGGAAGTCTTGCAGGCGATGGTGTTATCAATCCTAATAACCAGATCAATTTCAAGATGACCGCTCAATTGCAGACGCAGGGGAATGCGCTGGGAGCACTGACGCAGGCGGTGGGTTACGGCGGGAAGAACGCCACCATTCCCTTCCACATCACCGGAACGACCTCGAGTCCGGTCTTTACGCCCGATGTGGCTGGCGCGGTTGGCGGATTTTTGTCGGGCGCACAGGGTCAGCAACAGCAGACCAAACCCGGCAACCTGTTGAACGACCTTGGCGGGCTGTTTGGCAAAAAGAAGAAACCGTAGTTCTCATACAAGGAAAATCATGGGACGAAAATCTCTGCTGTACGTGTGCTTCGCGATTGTCACCTTTGTTCCGTCTTTCTCCTTCGGCCAGAAGCCTGCGGTGCGCACGAAACCCAAACTGCGCTTTGAAATCAGCTTCCCTGCGACATTGGAAAATAAGCCGCTCGATGGCCACATCATGCTCGGCCTTTCGACCGAGTCTAAGCCGGAGCCGCGGTTTCAATTGCGCGAGGAGACAGCAGAGAGTGGCCAATTCTTCGGCATCGACGTGGACGGTCTCGCGCCCGGTGCTGTTGCAACAGTGGATTCGTCCACGCTCGGTTATCCAAGGCGCAGCGTCGATGAGATTCCACCCGGAGATTATTACGTACAGGCGGTGCTGAATATCTACGAGACGTTTCACCGTGCCGACGGGCATACGGTGAAGCTTCCGCCGGACATGGGTGAGGGCCAGCAGTGGTTTCGCAAGCCCGGCAACCTGATGAGCAAGCCGGTTCGGATGCATATCGATCCGGCAACCGGTGGAGTCGTTCGTATCTCGATGACGGAGAAGATCCCGCCCATCGAGCCGCCGAAGGACACGAAGTACGTCAAACACTTCCGCATACAGAGCAAACTGCTGAGCGACTTCTGGGGCCGCCCGATGTATCTCGGGGCGATCGTGGTGCTTCCTGCGGGTTTCGACGAGCACCCGGAAGCGCACTACCCGTTGCTGGTCGAACAGGGACATTTCCCATCTGATTTCCATTGGTTCCGTGAGCAGCCACCGACCCCGGATCTCAAGGGCCGGCAGTTGGAGATGGCGAAGATCCAGTACCAGAATTTCGAAGACTGGACGAACGGTCGCCTCCCGCACATGCTGCTTCTTCTGATCCAGCACGCAAATCCTTACTATGACGACTCCTACGCGGTGAACTCGGCGAACCTGGGGCCTTATGGCGATGCAATCACGAAAGAATTAATCCCCGAAGTCGAGAAGCGTTTTCGCGGAATTGGGCAAGGTTGGGCGCGCGTGCTCGAGGGTGGTTCAACCGGCGGATGGGAAGCGCTTGCGAGCCAGATTTTCTATCCCGATTTCTACAACGGCAGCTTTGGCTTCTGTCCCGATCCGATCGATTTTCACGCGTACCAGGCGGTTGACATCTACGACGATAAGAACGCCTACTGGGACGAAGGACCGTTTGGCAGGGTTCCGCGGCCGGATATGCGGACTCCAACCGGGAAGATACTGGCGGAGATGGAACCGGCATACCGTCGCGAGCGCGTGATGGGGACGCATGGTCGCTCTACCGAGCAGTTCGACATCTGGCAAGCCGTGTTTAGCCCCGTGGGCCCGGACGGTTACCCGAAGCCCATCTGGGACCCGGCGACCGGAAAGATCGACCCTGAAGTCGCGAAGTACTGGCAGGAGCACTACGACCTCGATCACATCCTGCGGACAAACATCGCAACGCTGGGCCCGAAACTTGTCGACAAACTGCACATCACCGTTGGCGATATGGACACCTGGTACCTGAACAACGCCGTTCACCTGACCCAGGACTTCCTCGACAGCTCGAAGAATCCCTATCGGATCGCGGATTTCGAGTACGGCTACATGCAACCGCACTGCTACGCAGGCGGGGGAAAGATCACGAACCGGCAGTCGTACCAGGCGATGATGCAGCGCGTGATGCCAATATTGGCGAAGCACATCGAAGAGACCGCGCCTAAGGGCGCCGACATGAGTTGGAAGTACTAGCGGGTGAATTTCCGGAGGGTGAGGATGGCAATAAAGAGAGTGGGGAGTGTTGTGCTCGTGGTCCTGGTAGGCGCAGTCGCTTCGTATGCAGGCTTTCAGGCGTCGGCGCAGAGTGCAACAACGCAGAAAACAGCGGCACAGCAATTCAAGAACATCCAGGTACTGAAGGGGATCCCGGCCGGTCAACTGATCCCGACCATGCAGTTCATCAGTGCGTCGCTCAATGTTGAGTGCACGTTCTGCCACGTCGAGCATGAGTTCCAGAAAGACGACAAGAAGCCCAAGCAAATTGCCCGCAAGATGATGCAGATGGAGATTGCTATCAATGCGAATAACTTCGAGGGGCATCAGGAAGTGACGTGCAACACCTGTCACCGCGGATCGACGCACCCAGACTCAGTTCCCGCCATTGCCGAGGCGAATGCGAAGCCACCGATGGGCGGTGGCGGCGAGGAGTCAAGCGCGAATCTTCCAACCGCGCAGGAAGTCGTCGATAAATACATCGCCGCGGTTGGTGGGAAGGGCGCGATCGGGAAACTGACGAGCCTCAGCGAGAAGGGCACGATGAGCGGCTTCGGCGGCCGAGAAATGACAATCGACATTTATACGAAGGCGCCGGATGAGCGTGCTTCGATCGCGCACATGCCGATGGGCGAGAGCGTCACGGCCGTCAACCAGCGGGGCGGATGGCTTGGGATGGGGAATAGGCCCCCGCGCGAGATGAGTGATGCCGATGCTAACGGTTACCGGCTGGAGGCGAAATTCGCGCTGGTGCCGAACCTCGATCAGGTCTTTGAAAAGCTGCGCGTCATCAAGCCGGAAAAGATTGGCGACCGGGACACCCTGCTCGTCGTGGGACTCCGACAGGGAGACCCGCCCGTGAGATTGAACTTTGACCAGCAGTCCGGACTGCTGGTGCGTTTGACTCGCTACACACAGACGGCGCTCGGTCGCAACCCGGTTCAGATCGATTTCGCGGATTACCGCGATCTCGATGGCGTGAAGATTCCTTATCGCTGGACTCTAGGTCGACCGCACGGCAGCTTTACCATCCAGGTGAATCAGGCACAAGCCAACGTGCCGATCGACGACGCGAAGTTCACGAAGCCAGAGGCGCCGGCAGGAAATTCGCAAGGCCCGGGTTCAGGGCACTGACATCGGCGGAGAAAGCCCCATCCCGGCAAAAGGCGCCGCGATGGGGCACCCTCTCTCAGTGCATTTACGCTCACGAGTACGCTCCGCGCAACCGAGCCGAGAGTTGCTTCTTCAAGTCGTCCGGGATGAACGCAGCCTCGACGGCGTTCAGGTTGCACTTGAGGAATTTCTCGTCCGTCCACCCGAACGCGCGTCGCATGTTCTCGTATTCCTGCTCGAGCGTGATGTCGGTAATCGTGCGCGCATCTGTGCTGATGCTGACGGAGAGTCCGGCGCAATAGAGAGCGTCGAGAGCGTGTTCTGCCATCTCGCGATAGACATTGGTCTGGAGATTGCTCGAAGGGCAGACTTCGAGATGAATCTGCTGCTCGCGCAGCGAACTGACTAGTGCCGCATCTTCGATGCTGCGTACACCGTGCCCAATACGGTTAGGGTTCAGGAGTCTCAGTGTATCCCAAACACTCTGTGCGCCCGCGGCTTCTCCGGCGTGTGCGGTGCGACAAAGATTGTTGGCTCGGGCGTATTCGTACGCGGGAACGTGCGATTCAATCGGGTAGCCCGCTTCATCGCCGGCGAGGTCAAGGGCTACAACATTCGTGCCCTTGAATTTCTTCACCAGTGCAGCGGTGATCAATCCCTGTTCGGTGCTGAAATGGCGGAGGGTGCAGAGAACCAGGCGGACCTCTGTTCCGGTCTCGCGCATGGCATCCGTCGTAGCTGCATCGACCGTTTCGACGACCGCTTCGGGTGTCAGCCCTTTTGCAAGGTGGAGCAGGGGCGCGAAACGCACCTCGCCGTAGATAACATTGTCTGCCCGTAACTGACGAATTACGTCGGACGTGACCGCACGGAGCTCCTCTTCCGTCTGCATCAACTCGAATCCCTTCGGCGCGTGCTTCAGGAAATCGGCAAGGTTCGTGCATCGGCGCGGAGCTACGAATTGTTCGCGGTAAGTCTCCTCGGAAATCTCAGGACGGAGCGCCCGCACGACTTCATAACTCAGGGAACAGTCGAGATGCAGATGAAGTTCTACTTTGGGAAGCACGTAGCCATATTCAAAGAAATTCGACAACCACGCAATAGTCCGCAAAAAGAGGACCGCCGTTGCCGACGGTCCGACATAATCTACGGAAAGGAAGGTTAGAACGTGAGCTTTACCGATAACTGGGTTTCTCTCGGATCGCCGACACCCAACCGCAGGAAGCCGTTGAAATCAAACAGCGGCGGAGCCGAGAGCGTATTAACGTTGTTCTTGCTGTTGAAGGTGTTGAACATCTCGACCTGCGGCGTGAGCTTTACGCGTTCTGACAGATGGAAGTCGCGCGAGAGTCGCCAATCCAGGGACGTATAAGCGTTGTCCTTGCGACCGAAGTTGCGTGGTGCAGTGTCCGTGCGCGGCTGCGCATTCGGCTGTGCCGAGTGCGCCTGGAAGCGAACGTTGCCATCGAATGCCCATGGCAACTTGCCGGTCAGGTACATGTTGAACTTGTGGCGTGCGTCACGATTGGATGGTGCCCAGTCGAGATAAGTCGGGAAGCAGGCATCAAGGTTATCGAGGCCGCAACCCGTCAACGGAGGACCGCTGAAGTCGTTGAATGGGTCACGTTCATTCGAGTCGGTATCGTAGTCGCGCGAGTAAACATAGTTCGCCTCCATTTGGAAGCGGTGGCTCATGCGCTTGCGAATGCCGAAGGTTCCGCCTTTGTAGTCGGAATGTGCGTTACTGCCGTGAACGAAGAGATCGCCAAGCGTTGGAGTGAACAGGTTCCGATCGGCACGATCCCAGTTGTAGAAAGTCGTAAGATATTCGCCCTTCGACCAGGTGAAATCCACATACACGGAAACGTCGCGCGCTACTTCCTGTTCGAATTGCGTGTTGTACGAGTAGATTCGCGGGTTTTTGTAATTGCGATCGAAGACGTGAACCCCGGGAGCGAGTCCTGGGCCGATGCCGCTGCTGATCACGTTCGGGTATGTGGGTGGCTGATAGCAGACTGGGCAGGCAAGAGCCCACGAACCGCTGGTTAGAGTTTGCTGCTGCACGCCATTGGTGGTGAGGGCGCTCGTTTGCGTGAGCATATTCTGACGACCGTTGTAGATCCCAGCGCTGGCGCGCCATACGGATTTTCCCTTGCCGCCTACATCCCAGGCCATACCTAAGCGGGGTTGGAATTCCTTCCACTGGCTCGGAAGTTTACCGTCGGATGGAAATGCCGGGTTGTTCAGGAACACACCATAGGGAGTTTGGGACGGTGGCGTAACTGGATCCGGGAATGTCTGTGCTTCCCAGCGCAGCCCATAGCTCAGGGTGAAGTTTCGCGTCACTTGCCACTTGTCCTGTGCAAACAGCGCCAGGTCTTCATTACTGAACGTTGAGGCACCAGTCGCGTCGGTGGCCGGGCCGTTGAGGGCTGCACCCTGCAAGTACAGCAAAAGCGGTCCATTGATTACACCGCCCGCGCAGGTCTGGCCCATGTTGTAAGTTGCCCAACTACCATCGCCACATTCGGCCGTGCTCGGTCCGAAGCCGTTGAGAGCTTCTGGCGAGGTGTAGCGCAGGAATCCCACAACCGAATCGAACAGGTACCGCCCTTGGAAGAAGCCGCGGAAAACCTGCGAATTCAAGCTGTGGATCCACTCGCCTCCGAACTTGATGTTGTGTCGGCCTTTAACAATGGAGAAGTTGTCTTTGGCCTGTGTGCGCCAGAATATCTCGTCAACGTTCGGCTGCAGGAAGAAGGGGTTTCCGAAGCGGAACGACGGACCAAAACCGATGCCGGTATCGGCGCCAAAGACGTCGTTCGCTTGCCGAGGACGGTTTTCTCGTCCGTAAGTAAAGTGCGCTTCGTTCAGTTTGTCCGCCGAGATGGTTGTAAAGAGATTGAGGTTGATGGCCTGGATCTTACTGGGACCTTCGGTTCCATTCGCAGAAAGTCCATAGGTTCCAACATCGAAAGTCTGGTTCTTGTTCTTGGAGTAGTCAAAGTTGTAGGACGCGCTGAGTTTGTTTGCAGTGTTGACTACCCAGTCCCACTTCGCAAGAGTCGCCGAATTGTTGATCGTGTGCGGAACGGGCTTGGATTCATCATCGTTCAATGCGGTTTTGTAGTAGCTCAACAATGCCAGCCGCTGGCAATCGACATTCGCCGCAAGCCCGCTATCGCCAATCAAATCCGGCGTTGTGCTCGGACATGCGGTGTCCCCGGCTTGCACGCTAAGGTTCGGCCGCTGGAGGTTCTCGAAGATCTGCTCGAAGGCGCCAAAGAAGAACATCTTGTCTTTCTTGATGGGCCCGCCAATGGTGCCGCCGAACTGCTCGCGGTGGAAGTCTTTCAGGGGTTTGCCATCCGAGGTGTTCGAACTGAGTCCCTCCGTGCGCCCGAACATGAACGCAGACCCGTGCATGTCGTTGGTTCCGGACTTGGTGACAACGTTGACCACACCTCCGGCAGTGCGTCCGAACTCGGCGCTTGCGCCACTGGCTACGACTTGGAACTCGCCGACGGCATCGAGCGTGATGTCAATGGCGGCGCGCTGTCCGCCCATTTGCTCGCCGAAGAATCCGTTGTTGTAGTCGCCGCCATCAAGGCTGATGTTGTTGAAGATGCCGCGCTGGCCGTTGAAATTGATCTCGTCCCCGTCCGGGCCCTGCGAAATACTCACGCCCGGTGTAAGGGTAAGGAAGTCTTCGAACTTGCGTCCAAGGGTTGGCGTGTCTTCGACCGCCTGCTGGTCCAGGGTCGAGCTGGACTCCGTTTTCACTGCATCAACCAGCGGCGTATCGGTGACCACAACTCTTTCCGAACCTTGCGAGACCTTCATGGCGAGATTCAGAGTGATAGCCTGGCCGACCGTAAGGTTCAGGTTTTCCTGAACAAGGGTTGCAAAACCTTGTTTTCCGCTGACTGTAACGGTGTAAGGACCGGGTTGAAGGGCAAGGAAGACAAACCGGCCACTGTCATCGGTTGTGGCTTGGCGCGTAAAGTTGGTTTCCGTGTTTCTGACCTCAACCGATGCGCCGGGTAGAATGGCGCCGGATGGATCAGAAACGTTCCCCTGGATGACGCCTGTCGTTGCTTGGGTTTGCGCGAAAAGCTGAAATGAGGCGAAAAGGCAGATAAACAGTAGGATCCCCGTAACACGGTATCTTTGCATCGTGTCCTCCGGTTGGTAACTGCTGTTGAGCCAATCCGTCGCCGGAATGGGGTGCGGCTTCGGGGTGGGTACTGGGCTGTCGGATTCGGGCGGATTATACAGGCACAAAAGTGTTTTCGTGAATGTGAAAAGCTGTGGAAATCGAGGTTAGAATTGGGCCCAGCGAGACTTGAGAGGAACAGCTTGGAACCGATCTACGTGGCCGACCTTTTCCCCGTCCTGGATACTAAGCTGATTGAACTGCTTCGGGTACTCACGCCCGAGCAGTGGAATCGCCGCGCCACCCCAAACTGGACCGTCCACCAGGTCGCGGCCCACCTGCTCGATGGGAACCTGCGTCGGCTATCGATGGCGCGCGACAAGTATTTCGGAGAGAGTTTCAGCGGCAGTTCAGAGCAGGATTTTGTTCGCTTTCTCCTTGGTCTCAATGCGGATTGGGTACGAGCCTTTCGCAGGATCAGCCCGCCCGTCTTGATTGAATTACTCGCAGCGGCGAATCGCGAAGTCGCCCAGTACTTCCAGTCGCTCGACCCGCACGGCCCGGCCGCGTTCCCGGTCAGTTGGGCGGGAGAAAGCCAGTCGGAGAACTGGTTCGACATCGCACGCGAGTACACCGAGAAATGGCATCACCAGCAGCAGATCCGTGAAGCCGCAGGTCAAGATGGGATTATGGCACGGGAGTTGTATCACCCAGTGCTGGACACGTTCATGCGGTCTCTACCCTATTGCTATCGCAATGTGGACGCCACCCCAGCGTCAACCTTGGCTGTACATGTCACCGGCGATGCCGGCGGCGATTGGTTCCTTTCCCGAGGTCCGGGCAACTGGCAGCTTTCCCGGCACAGCGTCGGAGAAATTCGTGCTGAGGTTACGATCCCGGGGGAAATTGCATGGAAGCTTTTCACTAAGGGCCTTTCGGAAGATGCTGCGGATGAATACCTGTCGCATTCAGGTGACTCCGTCCTATCCAGACCGATAACTCGCGTCCTTGCAATTGTGGGATGAAGCAACGATACGGTCGCGTCTGATCCCTGGCGCCAAAATCGCAATCCAATATTCAGGCTCCCCGGCTCGAGCGACCGGCAAGGTATACTTTTGTTCCTCTGGTCGCGGTGGGGTGCCATGACCAACAGATTCTGGGGGCTTTCTTAGCGTGTCTATCTCGGCGCCGTTGGCTACAAACCTCGAAGAGCAAGCTGACCTGATCAGTCGGACCGCCGGGCCCTGCGTCATGGTGATTTTCGGCGCTGCTGGCGATTTGACCAAGCGGAAGCTTGTACCCGCACTCTACCACCTCGCAAAGGCGAACCTCCTTTCGAGCGAGTTCGCGGTGATGGGGGTGTCCAAGGACGAGCTTACGCAGGAACAATGGTGCGAGCAGGTCACTGCATTCATCGAACCGTCGGAACGGTCTTCGGACGCATGGAAGTCGTTCAGCCAGCGGCTCTATTACGAGCAGGGCGAGTTCGAAGACCCGCCAAGCTTTTCCAAACTCGCGGGTCGACTGCAGGAGCTCGACAAGCAGCACGGAACCGGAGGCAATTATCTCTTCTACCTCGCGACCGCTCCCAAGTTTTTTGGAACCATCGTGCAGCAGTTGGGCACAGCGGGCCTGGCAACTCAGCAAAATGGCGTCTGGCGGCGAGTCATCATTGAGAAGCCGTTCGGGAACGATTTGGATTCTGCCAAGGCACTGAACCGGCAAATCCACGCGGTTTTGGAAGAGAACCAGATATACCGGATCGACCACTATCTCGGCAAAGACACGGTTCAGAACATTCTCGTCTTCCGCTTCGGCAACGGCATCTTCGAGCCAATCTGGAACCGCCGTTACGTCGACCACGTGCAGATTACGAACGCGGAAACGGTCGGCGTAGAGACACGCGGCGGATATTTCGACGCTGCCGGCACGCTGCGCGACATGGTTCCGAACCACATCATGCAACTGATCAGCCTGACCGCGATGGAGCCGCCAGTATCGTTTGAAGCCAATGCCGTGCACGACGAGCAGGCGAAGGTGCTCTCAGCCATCCAGCGCATGAGTTCCGAAGATGTGCTGCACAACAGTGTGCGCGGCCAGTACG
The DNA here is from genome assembly GCA_032252755.1 of Terriglobia bacterium. Taxonomy (NCBI): domain Bacteria; kingdom Pseudomonadati; phylum Acidobacteriota; class Terriglobia; species Terriglobia bacterium. The sequence continues at coordinate 63,338 of JAVUPY010000070.1, read as the reverse complement.
GAGCGGGCATTGTCGAGGGTGAGCGTGTTTCCCCTTACCGCAGTGAAAGTGGTGTCAATCCAGACTCTCGCACCGAGACGTTCGTTGCACTCAAGCTGAACATCGACAACTGGCGCTGGGCTGGCGTGCCGTTTTATGTTCGTACCGGCAAGCGTCTGGCGGCGCGCCATACGGAAATTACAATTCAGTTCAAACGCGCCCCTTTTGTGCTCTTCCGGAAGACGCCTGTGCATACGTTGACCTCCAACCAACTGGTCATGCACATTCAACCGGAGGAAGGCATCTCACTTAGTTTCGGAGCAAAAATTCCGGGCCCGCTGCTGAAACTGGGCTCGGTTGAGATGAGCTTTGAGTACTCCAACTACTTCGGCGCCGTACCCTACAACGGATACGAGGTGCTGCTGTACGACTGCATGATCGGCGACGGCACGCTGTTCCAGCGGTCCGACATGGTGGAAGCCGGGTGGAGCATCGTCGATCCCGTGCTCGACGTCTGGACCGCGCTGCCCCCACGTAGCTTTCCCAACTACGCCGCGGGTAGTTGGGGGCCGAAGGATTCCGACGAACTCATGGCGCGCGACGGACGGCAGTGGAGGAAGATCGTCTAATGATTCTCGCAGGCGATATCGGAGGGACGCATATTCGCTTGGCTGCCTTCGAACTCGAGGGCAACAAGCTGCACTGTTGTGTAGAGAAGATCTACGAAGCCGCCGAACACAAGGGCCTGCAGGAGCCGCTGAAGAAATTCATTATGGGCGAGGGAATTCCCGTCGACCGCGCCTGCTTCGGGGTCGCCGGCCCGGTGCGTCATAACCGCGTCAAGGTTTCGAATCTCGACTGGACGATTGACGGCGGCGAAGTCGCTGAGCAGTTGCGGTTAAGAGCCGTCGGGCTGCTGAACGACCTGGAAGCTTATGCCTATGGCATTGGCGCCCTCGAATCGAAGGACTTCATCACCTTGCAGGAAGGTGCACCCGAGGCCGTCGGCAACACCGCCGTAATCTCGGCCGAAACCGGACTGGGTGAGGCGGGACTATTCTGGGATGGCTTCCGCATGCACCCATTTGCGTGTGAAGGCGGGCATGCCGATTTCGCCCCGCGCAGTGAACTCGAAATCGAACTTCTGAAGTACTTGCTGAAGCGCTACGGCCATGTCAGTTGGGAGCGGCTACTCTCTGGACCGGGTATTCGCAATATCTACGAGTTTCTCCGCGATTCTCAGCGAGCCGAGGAACCGAAGTGGCTGACGGAGGAAATCGAACACGCGCATGATGTTCCAGCGCTGATTTCGCAGCACGCTTTGGATCACAAAGCTGCGATCTGCGAACAAACCATGAGCCTGTTCGTAAGCCTCTACGGCGCCGAAGCCGGGAACTGCGCTTTGAAGTTCATGTCGCTCGGTGGGCTTTATATTGGCGGCAGCATCGCGCCCAAGATCCTGCCGCTGATGCAACAACCGGTGTTCCTCGAATCATTCTGCGCGAAGGGACGCATGCAGAAGCTGTTGGAGGACATGCCGGTCAAAATCGTGGTGAACGACGACGCCGGCATCATCGGTGCCGCGCGATACACCCTGGTACAGAAGGCCTTCGGACGAAAGCCCGCCGAGGACGGTGCCGCTCCCAGTCGGCATTGATGTCTTTACTCGATTTCCGAGAATTTCTGTTTAAGTCTGATGAATGTCTGTTCCAGGGCTTCGGGGAGGACCCTCGTTTCACCGACGACGGTCATAAAGTTCGCGTCCGCCACCCAGCGAGGCAGAACGTGCATGTGGATGTGTCCGGCGATTCCGGCGCCCGCTGCTTTGCCCATATTCATGCCGAGATTCACACCTTCCGGTTGGTAGAGCTCTCGCAGCACTGCTTCCGTTCTCTGGCAGAGCGACATCATTTCCTGTGCGGCGGCATCCGGGAGCTTCTGCAACTCATCGAGATGATGATACGGGACGACCATCACGTGCCCGCTGGTGTAGGGAAAGGCATTGAGAATGATGAAGCAGTGCTTGCCCCGGAATACGATGCCCGCCTGCTCGTCGGTGCGCTTTGAGGCCTCGCAGAAGACACAGCCCTCAATCTTGTCGGCGCCAGTGATATAGGCATAGCGCCAGGGTGTCCAAAGATAGTCCATCATCTGAAGAGTAAAGCTGCGCACGGTGAAACCGCAAAGAGAAAAACCGCAGGATAGTAGATGCACGTTTTTAGACGTCGCTTCATCGACAGTATCGAGCACAGCCATTACAATCAAAGATTGGTGCTTGACGCTGAGCGGTTCCTGAAGGCACAGCATTCCTGCCAGAGGCGCCGAAATCCTACCGCCCAAGACCACGCGATTCGTGAAGGCGCTTAAAATCTTTTTCACAAAATATCAGGCGTATATCCAGGGCCTGCTGCTGCCGCTGGGGCCCTTCGGGGTCTTCCTTATCGCGGCGATCGATGCCTCATTTTTCGGTGTCCCGATGGACCCCATCGTCGCCGTCTTCGTTCATGCAGATCCGCGGCGAGCGGTGATCTACGTTTTACTGGCGGCTGTAGGTTCGGCGGTCGGAAGCCTTGTTCCCTATGTGATTGGCTATAAAGGCGGCGAGGCCTTCGTCGTGAAGAAGGTTGGGCAGGAACGGTTCAATCGGGTGCACCGTCTCTCCGAGAAGTACGGAGAACTGGCGCTGATTATTCCGGCCATGATGCCCCCTGGATTTCCTTTCAAGCTCTTTGTCTTCTCCGCCGGGGTAGCGGAGATGAATTGGGCACACTTCATGCTGGCGGTTTTCACCGGCAGGCTGTTGCGCTTCGCCATTTTGGCTGTACTCGTCATCGAATTTGGGCCGCAGGTAATTCAACTCATGGAATCCTTGGTGGCGCGACACGGATCGCTGGTGCTGGGGACTTTCGTCGCGTTACTCGTGGCTGGAATTCTCTGGTACCTGCTGCGCAAGAAGAAATCCCATTCAGTGATTCCTACTGAGTAGAAGGTGCTTCGTAGGGGCGCACACCTGGGAGCCAGGCATACTTGCGAAACACAAGGCCGCCAAATTGGCGGCCTGATTTCAGTGAAAAACCAGTTGTCGTCTACGCCCGTTCGCGGGCGGCGTTGCGGTGCAGTAACTCGATCGCCACTGGCACGCTGAAGAACGCCAGCGCGAAAACCATGTCGGAAACCAGCGTGTTGCGGAAGAACGGCAGCGCCAGCGTATAGCACTCCACCAAGCCGGCCCAAGTCTTCGGGTACATGTTCCAGGCGAGGAACACGCCGAGGTTGCTGATCAGGAAGAACGAGATCGAGGCGATCAGCGACGCTCCGGCAACGCGCACCAGTTTGTCATTCTTGCGCAGCATCATCCCGAGGGCCAGTGCCGCGGCGTACCAGATCCAACTGACCGCCGTATCGGCTTTGAACGGATACTGGTAGACGAACTTCGTCAGAATGACATCGGAGGCGGCGAACAGAACCAGTGGAATCCAGAACTGCTTGCGCGGCATCTTGGCGCCGAAAAACAGCAGCGAGGCGGCCAACGGCACGAATTGGAATGGCAATCCGAGAATATGCATCGGAATGGCGAAGCGGATGACAATTGCAAGCAGGACGAATACGTAAGCTAACATGCTCACCTCACGAATCTATGATTGTGGCAAGCGGAAGCGGGAACGTCAAGACGCAACCGAAGAATCGAACATCGGGTAACCCGATAAATTCTATTATGGCTGCCGCTCATCCGGTTCGGGCGTTCGTTCTAAGCGATTCTTGATGAAATTCCGCGTGAAGAAACCCTCTTTCACCGGCCTTAACTCTGGATCGAGGAGCACGTAGCAACTGAGTGGGATGCCACGCCGCTCGGGATACGCGTAACGGACATCACTGAAGCTGACGATGTACCCTGCGGGATCGGTGCGCCTTTCGACCTCTATGACAGGGAATCGTGCCCAATCCATGAAGGCTCCGCCAAGATACGTCGCCTTCGCCGCCTCGATCACTTCAGTGTCCTGCGGTTTGTAGTAGGTTTCTTCTTTGTCGCCAACCTTAACTTCCGGTTCCAACGAATCGACGATGAAGGCTTGGTACGTTGCGGAGGTCTGTGCTACTCCGAGCCAGCGGAATGGGGTGCCTTCATAAGGGAACGCGCCGAGCCGAGTCGCAACCTGGCCCTTGTAGAGCACGGAATTCATCGCGGCCAGCGCCCGGCGATGCTCGTAGTCGCGCACCCCCCAAACCAGTGCGACGAGCACCAGGGCAGTGATGGCTCCCCCGCGTCCGCGTAATCCACGTTTCCGCGCACCTATCTCGGCGTTCACAAGCCCGAAGAGCGAGGGCAAGAGAAGTCCGCCGATCAGGAAGACGTACAACACCGGTTCGATGATGGAAACGATATCCCACGCGACCCAGTGATTCCAGAAGGGCCAGAACGGGCGCACACCGTAGCTGTTGGTGAAATCCAGCAGGATGTGGCTGTAACCTGCGATACACGCCAATCCGAACAGAATCCCCCACCGCGGAACCAGTCTCGGCGTAGCGAACTCCGGCAGCGGCTTAAGCGGACGCCACCGCCGGTAAACCGTGTGTACGACGTACACGAGCAGCACGACCGCGGCAGCGACGAAGGGAATCCCAAAGACAGTGTGCGTGAACCCGCGATGGTGTACAAAACCGGCGGCGCTGCTGCGGAAGTACCAGAGCATGTCAATGTCCGGCGCTTCGGCGGCAAGCACCATCGTTGCTGTCGCAAGAGCAGTCTTCCGGCGGAACCCAGCCCGGCTCAGGCATGCGCCATAAAGAAAGTGTGTGACCGGTTCCAAGAGTTTTCCGCGCCTCCGATGGTACGGTGCCAGGGACGCTTCGCTACGCCCCTGGGCGACGAATCAGTCTACGGAGCCGGCATGAGTAGCGCAAATGCGTCTGGAACGGTGCTGATTTCCGCCGGTAGCGTGCCTAGCGATTCGCCGTCTGCCTGCGAGTGAATCGCGGAAGTCACGCTCGTCGGAACCGGCCGGCACACGGCGCGTGTCGCCGGAACGATATCCACGCCGGAAATGACGGGACAGCCTCCTGCAATGCACCGCAGCGTCCCCATCAGCACGCGTGCGCGATTTGGGGTCTTCACAACCAGGATGCGCAGCACCGGGTCGGCCAGCGATGCCCCAGGACGCCATCGTTTGACGATTCCGGAAAACATCGCGACCTTGATCGCAAGAAGTTCATATGCGCCCATAGTGCGCTGTGTTCCATCCGACAACGTGAGATCGATTTCGAACGCAGTTCGCGGTTCGAGGAACATAAGCCGGAACCCGGACTTGTAATACGCCATCATGCCGCTGCGGCTCTTCAGCTTCGAATGCGCCTCGTAGATCATCTTCGCGTGCAGGCCGAGACCGGCCGCCGCGAGAAAATATCGTTTCACACTACTTCCGTTGGGAATATCCGTGGTGATCTGCCCGACCGCGATTCTGCGCGGCACAAACTTTAGTTGCATGGACGCCGCCTGCGAGGAAGCGTGCGGGAGTCCGAGATTGTTGGCGACGACATTACCCGTGCCGAGTGGAATGATTCCCATCGCCGTCAGAGCCTTGGTTGCGACTAGAGCCTGCAATATCTCGTGAACCGTCCCATCCCCGCCACAGGCGAACAGAACCTCACATCCGCGGTTCACGATTTCGCAAGTCTGCTCTGTCGCGGTACCAGGCCCCGCGATTGGGATCAGTTCGGTCTCCCAGCCTGCGTTTTTCCATATCTGCGCCGAGTGGCCAACGATTTCCTCCCGCGCAATGCGGCCATGACCGGAAGCTGGATTCAATAAGAAGACCGCTCGGCGGCTCATGTGGAGAGTCTAACCACGAACTGCACGAAGGTACACGAAGAATCCCTTGGTGCGCCTTAGTATCCTGAGTGGTTCGAGCTTATGCATCGAGAACGTTATCTTCCGATGCGTCGCGATTGGCCTCGTCGAAAAGGCGCAGGCCTTCCATCAGGAGACCTTGCGTGGAGCGGGTGATGGTTTGTTCAGAAGTCGATTCGGTGAAGTCGACGTCGAAATTGCCATCCTGCCAAGTGAGGACTCTGTAAACGGCCTCATCGCCGACGAGGGTGCCATATACTGCGTGGTTGATCTGGCCCTCGTTAAAGTAGATCTCGCAGCGATCGTCCGCGTTCGTCAGGGTAAGGCGGCACGTCTTGCGGCCCAGTTCGAGCGACTGCAGCAGATCAATGACGTTCATCTGCTGCAGAGTACCGCGCAGCGTATCACCGCCCGGCGCCTCGCGAGCCATCTTCTCCAGCGCGATCTTGTCGATGATGCGCTTGATGCGTGCCGTCGCTTCCTTCACGAAGAACGGCTTTTCCAAAAAGTCCTCGACCTTGTCTTCGACTATCTTGAGCTTTTCGTTCTGGTCGGCCTTCGTGGCCATCAGGATGATTGGCAGCTTTGCGGTTGCGGCACGATCCTTGATCTTTTCGACCAACTGGCGACCATCCATGCCCGGCATCTGGTAGTCGGTGATAAGCAGGTCGGGCGGTGATTCGACAACCTTGAGCAGTCCTTCGGCGGAGTCTGTGGTGGTCTCCAAAGTGGCGAACTTCGCCAGAGCCTGGCTCAACATGCCCAGGATCATCGGATTGTCGTCAATAAGGAGAACCCGCACACCCGGCATGGCCAGCTATTTCTTTCCTTTCTTGTTTAGCCGGGCAGCACCCGGTGTTAAGACCTTACGGCGATATTCGCCGCTCCTGCCCCCGGTCTTGCGCTCCAGCACGACCTCGTGAATCTCGATACCTTTGTCGAGCGCCTTGCACATGTCGTACACCGTCAGCGCAGCCACGCTGGCCGCCACCAGGGCTTCCATTTCCACTCCGGTAACGGCGGTTGTTGCGGCGGAGGAGCGAATCGCGACGCCATTCTCGCACACGCTCACCTGCACATCAACGTGACTCAGCGGCAGGGGGTGACACATCGGGATCAACTCGGACGTGCGTTTCGCCGCCTGGATACCGGCAATTCTCGCAACCTCGAGCGGGTCGCCCTTTGGATTTTCGGGCAGCGCGCGAACGAGTTTTTGCGACATCTTCACGAAGGCGGAAGCCTCCGCGGTACGCTTCGTAGTCGCCTTCGCACTGACGTCGACCATTCTGGCGCGTCCTTGTTTGTCGTAATGCGACAGTTTGCGCGGCATCAGAGTCCAACTCCGGGAATGAGAACATTAACCATCTGCCCAGCCGGAAAGTCCTCCCGATCGGGTGGCACCACGATGTAGCAGTTCGAAGCCGCGGTGGACACCACATCTCCAGACCCATGCCACTTCGCGAATTCAACCTCCGTCGCGAATCCTTCACCTAAAAGTCGTCCCGGCAGAAATCGAGTGAGTCCCGTCTTGCTGCGAACCGCAGTCTTAAGGCGGGCCTGCAGAAATCGTGGAGCGCGTGGTTTCATCCCCGACAAAGCATCGATGACCGGCCGGACGAATAACTCGAACGTAACCATGGTAGATACAGGATTTCCCGGAAGTCCGAAGAAGGGAACTCTGCGCCCTTTTGCCTGGGCATCGCCGAAGACGAGCGGCTTGCCCGGTTGAATCGCCACTCCCGTGAAGTAGAACTGGGCCTTGTACTCGGCGAGAATTTCCTCGACATAGTCGTACTTGCCCACGGAGACGCCGCCCGTCAGCAACAGCAAATCACCCTGCAGTCCCTCGCCAATCAACTCGCGCAAACGAGCCTTGTCATCTGGCGCAACCGGAAGAAGCATCGGCTCGCCGCCTGCCTCTGCAATTTGTGAGGCAAGTGAATAGCTGTTCGAGTTCCGAATCTGGTGATGACCTGGAGCAGCAGCGATCTCCACCAGTTCATCGCCCGTAGGCAGAATGACCACCGTCGGTCGCCGATACACATCGTGCGAAGCCCACCCCACCGAGGCCGATACGGCGATTCCGGCGGGATTAAGCCGTGTGCCCTGTGAAAGAACCTCCTGCCCAGCGTGGGCTTCGGCACCCGAGGGCACGATGTTTTCTCCCTTCTCAAGTGTGCGATCCGCAACGATGATATTTCCTTCGCGCCGCGTATGCTCGTACATCAAGACAGCGTCCGTGCCCTTCGGGACCGACGCTCCCGTCATGATCTCGACACATTCCCCGACCGCGACATTCTTAGGCGCTGAGTCAAGCGGAGCTCCGGCACGGATTTCGCCGATGACCTTCAGCTTCGCGCCCGGCGCACAATCGGCGGCGCGAACTGCAAATCCGTCACGCGTGGAGCGCGGAAAGGGCGGCAGGTCTCGGTCCGCGCGTACCGCGGTCGCCACCACGCGACCGCTGGCCTCAAGCAGAGGGACGCGTTCACTCCCGGCGGGACGGTAGTTCGCGGCCTGCTGCAGTACAACCTCAACCGCATTTTCGTATGTCAGCGGAGCAGTAGCGGTGGCTTGCATGGGCGGCCTCTTCCGGATTGTAACGCGGCAGAGAAGCCATTCACCACACGCCCGAAAAGCAAAAGCCCCACCCTGGACGCGTCAGGATGGGGCGTGATTAAAATGGGATCGGCCTACTTTTTCGTCTTCTTCGGCTTACCAAAGCTGGTTTCCACCTTGGCTCCGATGCTTGCGAGCAGGTCTTTCGCACCCTGCGCGTACGGACCGTCGGGTTTCAGTTCGAGATATTTGTTCAGCGCCTCGGATGTTCCCTCGGGGGCAATCATCTTTCCCTCTTTGTCCAGGGTCGCCTTTGCCACCATGTTCACGCCCTTCCAGTAATAGGCGTCCGCTTTGTTAGGATCGGCAGCAATGCTCTTGTCGAATGCGGCGTTCGCCTCATCGGGTTTGTTCTTGTTGGTCAGAACCGCGCCCAGGTTGAAGTAGTAAGTCGCAGCATTGGTCGGGTCAACTTCGGCGGCCTTCGTGTACTCGGCAATCGCCTTATCAACCTCGTTGTTCTTCAGATATGCCTGGCCGAGATTATTGTGATACTCGCCGCGGGTGGGTTCCAGCGCGACGGCCTTTTCGTATGCCTGCACCGCCTCGGGGTACTTCTTGTCCCCCGTCAGGGCATCGCCCAGGGTGGCATATAAGATGCCCTTGGACTGATCCATCGCCACGGCTTCCTGCATGATCTGCACTGCCTGGTCCCAATTGTTTGCCTGTTCGGCAGCGCGTGCGGCAGCCAGCTTATCGTTCAGCCCTTTAATCTTCTGGTTCTCCTTGGCGACGGCTTCCTGCTGCTTCCGCTGCTCTTCCGTCATTCCGGTGGCTCTCTCCTGCGCAGCGCGCTCCTTCGCCATGTCGAGGTTGATGTTGTTCTCACCCGACAACGTGATCCTGTAATTGTTCCAGTTGTAGAAAGTCTGGCCGTCCTTCTGGAACAGGATGTTGTAGGTGCCCGGCTGAATTCCCAACGAGAAGAACTCGCCATGCTTGTCGGTCTTCAGCGTGTACTTGCGACCGCTGTCCGTGCTCTGCAGCACCACCTGGATGCCGACGTAGGGCTTGCCTGTTTCATCCTTGGCGGAGCCCTTGATTTGGGTTGTCATTTGCGCGGCAGCGCTTACCGCCAGTCCAGTGACCAGCAGCATACAGACAGTGATTAGTACGATTTGCTTCTTCATTCCCGCCTCCAGCGCGAGTTTCAGATGAACGCCGCCACAGCTTTCGTGCTCGTGTTCCTTATTTCCGCGCGGCTTGCGGTAAATAGGAAATCGGATCGACGGCCCCGGCGCCTTCAAAGGCACGCAAGCGAAGCACGCAGCTCTCACAAACGCCACAGGCGCTGTCTTCCCGGCTATAACACGACCACGTTAAATCGAACGGTGCGGCCAATTCAAGGCCGAGTTGCACGATTTCCGCTTTTCGCAATTCGATTAGCGGAGTCAAAATCTCAATTTTTCCGTCCTTCGTCCCGGTGCGAATCACGTCATTGAAGGCCCGATAATACTCCGGACGGCAGTCCGGATACCCGGAACTGTCCTGCGCCACTGCGCCAATATAGATCTTCTCCGCCCCCAGGACCTCGGCCCAACTGACCGCCACCGACAGGAAATGCGCGTTCCGAAAAGGAACATAGGTAATGGGGACCTCTTGGCCGATTTCCGGCCCGGCTTCGGGAACGTCCAGCCGGTCATCCGTAAGCGCCGAGCCGCCGATCTGGCTGAGTGCCTGGTTCCGAACGACGAGCCGGCGCGTGATTCCCAACCGCTCGCAAATTCTCTCAAACGCCTCTCGTTCGCGCCCCTCCGTACGCTGCCCATAATCGACGTGCAGCGCGGCCACCGCCTCGGCGCCGTGCTCGCGAACCGCGAGGGCCGCGCAGACGGTAGAGTCCATCCCGCCGCTGAGCACAACGACGGCCTGGATCGCCCGGAACTGATTCTGGGATTTTGGCATATCTACTTCGTTCGATGGCGGCGGCCAGCAGAATAGCTGCCCAGCAGGGTTGTCGCCAACCCCCTATTTCAGCACGGAAACGGGCTTTTGGCGCGGAAAAACGGTCGCTAGTTGCTGGTTTCCCGCGGCCGGGGAAAAAAGGTGACTGGTTGCTCGTGACTTTGGCAGGTGTCGAGGGCATCGGGAATCGCCTGATCATTGGCCCGATGGCACGACCTCGTTCCACCAGCCACCAACAAGCAGCCATCCAGCCACGGTTTTAGACGCCCTTAACCTGCGGCTGCCAGATGAACTTGTGGATTTGGAATCCGAGCCGCACGTTAAGCCCATCAGCGAGGATCCATTCAGCAAGCTGTTGCGGATCCAGCAGGCAGTGTTCGGCGGTTCGCTCGCCGACGGCGTCTTTTCGGAATGCCGGTGAGAAAATGATCCCGGCGACTTTGCAACCAATTAGGTGCTCGCGAACGAAATTGCGGGCGAACTCATAGTCGTTGCGGTCCGCCAGAACGAACTTAACTTCATCGCCACGCGTCAGCGTTTCCAGATTCTCCATTCGGAACGAACCGCCCTCGCCAGAAGCCGGACACTTCACATCGACAATCTTATGCACCTGCGCCGGAACATCCTTCAGCGGCCGCTCCCCGCTCGTCTCGATCAACACCGTGTAATTGTCCCCCAGCAGCTTCTCCATGAGCGGAACCACTTCACGCTCCTGCAACATCGGCTCGCCGCCGGTGATCTCGATCAAGCCGCCATCCGGCGACAGTCGACGCACCTCGGCTTCTACCTCTTCCACCGTCATCGGCCGTCCGCCTTTGAACGTATACTCACTGTCGCACCAGTTGCATCGCAAATTGCAGATCGCCGTCCTCACGAAGACGCACGGAAGCCCCGCAAACGACGATTCCCCCTGGAGCGATTTGTAGATTTCGATGATCTGCATGGAAGGTACTAGCTGCGAGATGCGAGGCGCGAGGAAAAACGGTTTTCGCTCCTACCGCACCTAGCCTCTATTCGTAATACGTCGCAATCGAAGTATCGGTCTCGAAGATCGTCACGGCCTTCACCGACACGCGCCCGTTGGTCACGTCGCGCAGCCGCGCATTGGTCTCGTCATAGAAGTACTTGGCCAGGTTTTCCGCCGAGGGATTCAGTTCCGTGAACGGGGTCAGGTCATTGATCATCTGGTGATCGAGATAGTCGATCATGTGCTTCATCACCAACTTCAGGTCTTTGAAATCGAGCAGCAGCCCGGCATGATCGAGCTGGCGCCCGGCCAGGGTTACCCGAACCTTGTAGTTGTGCCCGTGCGGATTTTCGCATTTGCCCTTGTAATTTCGCAGGTAATGCCCCGCCGCAAAACCGTCTTCTACCGTGACTTCGTACATTACGCCTCTGTAGCTATTGTATCGAAAACCGGCTCACCACAGAGACACTGAGGCATAGAGAAAACTGGGCGAACAGCAAATCTTGGTGAGCGGGAATGTGCCCGACAGCCTGCCATCTTGGGTTTCCAGCCAAGAATCCTCGGTGCCTCCGTGGTGAATCGGTTCTTTCGGCTTACTCGCAGCCGAAGAATTCTGCGACCTTTGACAGTTCCAGAGTCCTTTTGTAGTTCGGCAGGCTTTGCAGGAAAACCCGCCCGTACTGCTTCTTGAGGATACGGTTGTCGAGCAGCGCCAGGAGCCCGCGATCATGCAGCGACCGGATCAGCCGCCCGAAGCCCTGTTTCAAGGTAATGACTGCCGAAGGCACCTGGTACTCGAAGAATGCGTTCCCGCCGCTCTCGTCGATGGCATGAATCCTCGCTGCGACGACGGGGTCATTTGGTACCGCGAAAGGTAGCCGGTCAATAATGACGGCGCTCAGTTGATCTCCCTGTACGTCCACGCCTTGCCAGAACGAAGACGTCGCGAACAGCACCGAGTTCGGCGTCGTCCGGAACTCCTCCAGCAGCGCGTTCTTTGGCGCGTCGCCCTGCAATAGCATCGGGTACTCAAGTTCCCCCAGGAGCAGGTCATAAACCTGGTGCATCTGCGCATAACTCGTAAAGAGACAAAACGCCCGCCCTCGCGTGATTTCCAGTAGCTGGCGAATACGCCGGGCTGCGCAGGACGAGAACGTGCTCTCGCGCGGATCAGGCAAATCGGGTGGTACGTAAAAGATCGCTTGCGACTCGTAATCGAAATGCGACGGCACGATCTGTTCGCGCGCTGTATCGAGCCCCAGCCGCTGCTGGATGTAGCTGAAGCCCCCGCCGACCGCGAGCGTCGCCGACGTTAGTACAGTCGTCTCCATCTGGTCGAACAGGGTTTCGCGCAGAATCTGCGAGACATCGATTGGGGTCGCCTGCAGAAAAACGTTCGGCTGTCCGCGCCGTCCGAACTCGCCCCGCCGCTCGATCCAGAAGACCGTATTTTTGTCGTGCGACTCCAGGACGAAGCTGATCTGCGTCCGGATCTCCTCGCACCGGCGAACCAGGTTGAAAACCTCGTCCGGTTTGTTCGGGATCTGCGACAGTGCGGATGCCAATCCCGTAATCGCGTTCTGAATGGCCAAATACTCGTCGCCATTCTCTTCGAGGAACTCCTGCCGATTCTCAAACGCAAACCGCCCCTCGCCCGGCGGCAGCAGCGAAAAGAAGAACTGCGAGCGCTCGCGTAGTCGCACACACGCCTGTGCCACATCCACAGCCGCAATCGCCTTCTCGCGCATCGTGATCTCGGTATCGCGAATCAGGTCGTCAACCCGCAGATTGCTGACGGATATCCCGAAATAGCTGCTGGCTACGTCCTCGAGTTCGTGCGCCTCGTCGAAGATCACCGCGCCGAATTCCGGCAGTACTCCTGCATCGGGCACCTCGGCCGCCCGCTTCACCGCAAGATCGGCAAAGAACAGATGGTGATTGACAATGATGATGTCGCTTTCGAGCGCCTTCCGCCGCATTTCAGTCACAAAGCAGCGTTCAAACTCCTTGCATTTCTGCCAGATGCACCGCTCCACTCGAGCGTCGAGCTTGGGCCAAAGCTGGCTCGCCTCGGGAATCGACGCCAGTTCGGCGCGATCGCCGGTCTTCGTGACCTTCTCCCACTCGGCAATTGTTCGGTACTGGTCGATCTCTTCCAGCCCTGTGAGAATCGGCCGGTCCGTCAGCTCGTACAGCTTCGCCCGGCAAAGATAGTTGTTCCGCCCCTTCATGTAGCAAACGCGCAGCCGTGGCGCACCATCGGCGGATGGTCCGAAGAGCGCCTCTTCCAAGAAGGGAACGTCTTTGTAGAAGAGTTGCTCCTGGAGCGTCTTCGTCCCAGTAGAGATAACAACCCGCTTGCCCGACCGGATCACCGGCAGCAGGTACGCCAAGGTCTTCCCCGTACCGGTTCCCGCCTCGACCACGAGGTGCCGTTTCTCGTTCAGCGCCTGCTCGACAGCCTGCGCCATAGCCAACTGCCCGCGCCGAAACTCGTACGCCGGATGCGTGCGTGAAAGCAATCCACCGGGTCCGAAGAACTGGTGCAGCGAGAGCCGGGAGACATCGACGGGTGCGGATTGGGAGGAAGAGGACACCGAGTCTCTATAATACTTTGGATAGGCTGCGAAAATGCCAGAGTGTCCATTCAAAATTGGCGACCGTGTACGTTTCGCGCCCGATTCCCACGCATTAGGCTGGAGCGGGGCATCCTTGGACAGACTGCGGATTCATCCCGGAGATGTTGGGACCGTAACCGAGATCACGGACGGGCGGTATCTCAGGCTCGATGATCATCGCGGCGGTTTCCATTGGGAGTGTTTTCGACCAGCATGAGCTTCGTGCGAAAGCCGAGATATGACACATAAAAAAACGACGCATGATTCCGAGGGCCTCCTCGCCATTGTCGGCCGCCCCAACGTGGGCAAATCCACGCTCTTCAACCGCATCGTCGGCCGGCGGCGCGCCATTGTCGGGGACGAACCCGGGATCACCCGCGATCGGCTCTATGGCGAGGCGTATTGGCGTGGCCGTAAGTTTCGCGTCGTCGACACCGGCGGCATCATTCCAGACGACGCCGAACTGATCCCCTCGGAAATATTTCGCCAGGCGCGGGTCGCGTTCGACGAAGCCGCCGCGATCGTGATGGTCGTCGATGGCCGCACCGAACTCGCCGCGCCCGATCTGGAACTCGCACGCCTGCTGCTGCGTACCGGCAAGCCTCTGTATCTCGCGGTCAATAAAATCGATACCCCGAAGCTCGAGGCCCACGCGCAAAACTTCCGCCGCCTCGGCATCAAGAACCTCTACCCGGTCTCAGCCGAGCACGGAGACGGCGTCGCCGAACTGCTCGAAGCCGTGATGGAAGTCGTGCCCACGGTTCCGGAAGAAGATGAAGACAGAAGGAAGTCGCGCCCAAGCCGCTTTGAGGTTCCGGAAGACGACACTCTGGATGACATCCTCGCGACCGTAGAACCGGTCACTGACGAAAAGCCCGGGCCGTCCGAGATCCGCATTGCCATCATTGGCAAGCCCAATGTAGGGAAATCGACTCTCCTGAATGCGCTCACGAAATCCGAACGCGCCATCGTCTCGCCCATTCCCGGCACAACGCGCGATGCCGTCGACGAACTGGTCGAGCGCGAAGGCCAGAAGTACCGCTTCGTCGACACCGCCGGTATCCGCCGCAAGGGTAAGACGAAACTGATGGCCGAAAAGCTCTCGGTCGTGATGGCCCGCCGCCACCTGGAAGAATCCGACGTCGCCCTCATGGTCATCGACGCCAAGGAAGGTGTCACCGCCCTCGACGCCAACATAGCCGGCTACGCCCACGAGAGCGGACGCTCCGTCATCATCGTCATCAACAAATGGGACCTCGTCACCACGGCGCGCACCGATGGCAAGCCGCCCGCCGACAGCCGCCTCTACGAGCAGCAGGTGCGCGACGCCCTCAAATTCCTCGACTACGCTCCCGTGCTCTTCGTTTCCGCCATGAATGGCAAGAACATCGAGCGCGTCTTCGAGACCGTGGAACTCGTGGCGCGCGAGCGCCGCAAGCGCATCTCCACCGGCGAAATGAACCGCTTTCTCAAAACCGTTGATTTTGAGCGCGCCTCGGTCCCGGCCCGGAACCGCGTCCGCATCTTCTACATGACGCAGGCCGCTGTCGCCCCACCCACCTTCATAATCTTCACCGACAAGGACGTGAAACTCCACTTCTCCTACGAGCGCTTCCTGCAAAACCAGATCCGCAACGCGTTCAAATTCGTCGGCTCACCGATATGGATTAAGAATCGGCCACGGCAGAGAAGAGATTTTGTCCCTGGGCCGAAAAGATAGAAAACGCGCCTCACCACAGAGACACTGAGGCCATAGAGTGTTTTTGAATTCCTGTCCTCTGTCCTCTGTGTCTCTGTGGTGAATCGGTTTTTGACTATTCGTATCTCAGCGCTTCCACCGGATCCAGCCTCGCCGCTTTCATCGCCGGCATCAATCCGCTGAGCACGCCAACGACCAGCAGGACGAAACTCGACAGCAGAACCGTTCCCAGGGAGATATGCAGATGGATGTCTGCCTTCCCCGATTCGTCTTTGAATAGTGGGCCGAGCAGTGGCAAGGTGCCGACCGCGGCCGCGAGTACATACGAGAGCAGAATTCCCAGCACGCCGCCGATCATCATGAGTACCAGCGTTTCGGCGAGCATCTGCAGCCGCACGTGAATTTTCCTTGCCCCCAGCGCGCGACGCAGCCCGAATTCCCGGATTCGCTCGTCCACCGATACGAGCATGATGTTCATCACGCCCACGCCGCCGATCCCGAGTGTCAGCGCTCCGATGAACATCAGCAGAACTTGGAGGCCGATTGTCAGCCCGTCGATTACCGGCCGGAACTGTTCGCGCCCGAACATCTGGATGGCTTTCTTGTCGGTTGGCGAAAAGCCCTGACGCTCCGCAACCGCTGCGAGCAACTGCGCCTCGGCCTCTTTTTCGAATCGTGGCGCCACCGGAGCCATCACCAGCGTGGCCGCGTAGCGCGTATTCCACATGTCGCCGGCAGTGGAGTAGGGAATCCACGCCGAGCGGTCGTCGGGCATGAAGTAATTGCTCAACTGGATCTTTTTCTCCATCGTGCCAACGACCGTGAAGCGCACGCCGCCTACCTGCACGGTCTCGCCCACCGCCGGACGACCGCTGAACAATTGCTCCCGTACGCGATTTCCCAGGAAGATCACGCGACGACGTTCGAGTTCATCCGACGCCGAGAGCCAGCGCCCCTCGCTCGGAACTTCATTGCGCAACTGTCCGTACTCCGGGCAGACACCGCGCACGGCCGTGTTTACCAGGCGATCGCCATATGCCACGGGCAACGTGCGCACTGTTTCCATGCACACGGTCTTCACCATCGGCGAGGTCTCACGGATGAATTCGACGTCTGCTTTTTCGAAGTGAACCTGCTTTCCCGCACGCTGTCCGCCGGGTTGCTCGCTGGTCTGTTGCGGCCAGCAGACGACGGCACTTTTGCCGAACGCCTCGAAAGCCGTAACCAGCACACTGCGGAACCCGTCGCCATAGGCGATCAGCAGCGTGACCGAGACAATTCCCCAGACCACGCCAAGCATGGTGAGGGAACTGCGCGTGCGGTTACGGCGCAACGCGAAGAACGCTTCGGCGAAGATCTCTTTCAGCATTCCCCACATCGCGTTACCCTCCTGCCTCGTAACGCAGTGCCTCAATCGGATCGATGCACGCTGCGCGGCGTGCCGGGTACATAGCCGCGAACATGGCCACGCTTCCCAAAAGGAAAATAGCGAGCGCGCCCGACTGCCACGTCGGCAGCAGTCCGGCAAAGAACTCCGGCATCGGCAACAGATTAACTAGCGAACAAATTCCGTATGCAATCGCAAGCCCCACGCCGCCGCTGAGGAAGACGATAATCACCGTCTCGGCGAAGAACTGGTGGAGGATGCTTGTCGCCGGAGCGCCCACGGCTTTGCGCACCCCGATCTCCCGCGTCCGCTCGCGCACAGCAACCAGCATCACGTTCATCACACCGATGCCGCCGAGGAACAGCGTCGTAATGCCGACCGCACCCAGGAAATACTTCATTCCATCCGTCATCTTCGTGAACGCCTCGGCTTCCTCGAGCGTGTCCCATATCCCGGCCGCTTCTTTATCCGTTGGATCGAAATTATGCAGGCGCCCCAAAGACGCTCGAATCTCGCCCTTGCAGGCCTCGTGGTCCTGCACCGAGCGCGGCTGCACCAGGAGGCGGTCAACACTCAGCGGCGTAGCCGGAGGCTTATTGGGGAAATACTGCTGCATCACCGTGAACGGAACGAATATTTTGTTGACGTCCCATCCGTCGTACGACGAGTCCTGGTCCTTGTTCTTCATCACGCCGATCACGGTGAACGGCTGGTCGTTGATCGAGATGGTTTCGCCCAGCGGGTTCCGCGAACCGAATAACTGCTTCTTGATATCGCTGCCGAGAATGGCGACTGCGCGCTTCTGGCGCACGTCGTCCCAGTTGTAAAACCGGCCCTGCTCGATGCCGATGCTGCGCACTTCGGCAAACTCTGGATAAGAACCAGTCACGATGGGCATTCCGGAGTTGTAGCTGCTATGAACCTTGAGGTCGCTCTGCCCGAGTTCGGGCATGATGTAGCGGCACGACGGAGAGTCCGCCTGGAGAATCGGAATATCGCTCGTTTCGAAGATGATGCGCCGCCCCGCGCGCGTTCCGCCTGCTTGCAGGCTCGTCCGCCCCGCAAAGACGATCATCAAGTCTCGCGCAAAGCTCTGAGCCACTTTCTGCTGGCCCACGCGCAGCCCCTCACCAGCCGCCACCATCAGCACGATAGAGACCACGCCCCAGGCAATGCCAAACATTGTCAGAAACGTCCGGCGCTTCTGCGACCAAAGCGTAGCGATGACATCACGAAATAGGTCTCGGAAGATCATGGAGAGCAATCGGCAACTGTTCCCGCACTGCATCAGACGTGCGGCTGCCCACATCGTTAGGTACGAAAATCAGGAGCGAGTAGTTCCGATAATCGGAGAGGAAATATCAACCTGCTGAATCCACTGGTCCAGAGCTATGAGGGCCCGCTGGCAAACGAGCGCATGCCTCGCCTTTTTGTCGCGGATGCGACGGCGGGTGGTCTCATCGAGGTGTTCGAGTAAATCGAACGTAATGTTGGCCGGTTGGAAGTTTTTCGCCTCGGCATGGCAGATGTAATTAAGCAGCGACCCGAATGCCGTTGCATGTGGTGCTGGAATCGGCTCTTGACCTTGCGCTATCGCCGCCGCATAGATCCCTGCAAGCTGCCCGGTTGCGATGGACTCGACGTAGCCTTCGACCCCGGAGATTTGTCCGGCGAATAGCACCTTCGGGTGCTGCTTCATCTGCAACGACTCGCGCAGCAGCGTAGGAGCGTTGATGTACGTGTTGCGGTGAATCTGCCCGTAGCGCAGGAATTTCGCATTCTCCAGGCCGGGAATCATGCGAAAGATCCGCGCCTGTTCACCGAACTTCAAGTGATTCTGGAACCCGACAATGTTGTAGCTGTCTGCGCGCAGGTTTTCCTGGCGCAACTGCACCACCGCGAACGGCCACTTCCCCGTCCGAGGGTCGCGCAACCCCACCGGCTTCATCGGCCCAAACCGCAAAGTGTCGCGTCCGCGCCGCGCAATCTCCTCGATAGGGAGGCAGCCCTCAAAATAATTCAGCTTCTCCCAATCGTGCCCCGCAACCGACTCCGCCGAAGTCAGCGCATCGACGAACGCGTAGTACTCGGCCTCACTCATTGGGCAGTTGATGTAGTCCGCCGTGCCCTTGTCGTATCTTGCGGCGAGATAGACCTTCTCCTGATCAATGGAATCGGCGTCAACAATCGGAGAGATCGAGTCGTAAAAGTACAGCCGCGCAGTTTTATCCGCCGAGGCAGACAGCCGCTCGATTTCGCGGGCCAGCGAATCTGAAGTCAACGGACCGGTCGCGACGATCGTGATCTCATTCTCTTCATCAATCCTTGTGACTTCCTCGCGGACGACTCGGATGCGTGGTTCACCCTCGATTGCCTCTGTTACTCGACGTGCGAATATCTCACGGTCGACAGCAAGCGCATGTCCCGCCGGCACGGCGACCGCGCGTGCAATCTCGATCAGCAGCGATCCCGCGCGCCGCATCTCTTCCTTCAGTAGCCAGGGCGCGGTATTCTCGCTATCGCTCTTCAGCGAATTCGAGCAGACCAGTTCGGCAAAGTTCGAGGTCTGGTGTGCGGGCGTCGAACGCGTCGGGCGCATTTCATACAACTCGACCTCGAGCCCGCGCCGCGCAACTTGCCACGCCGCTTCAGGACCGGCCAGCCCGCCGCCAAGAACCTTGATCTTCTTCATAGAGCCAAGCGTAAGAGGAGACACTCAAAACAATTAGGTGGAGAATCCGCGTTCATCTGCGAAAATCCGCGGTTCATTCTTTCTGCGCCATGTCTGCCATCTTCTTCAACTTCTCCCCCTCCACCCGCATCGTCAGCCACTCGCTCATCATCTCCACGCCGAGCGACTTGTAAAAATCAATTGCAGGCGTATTCCAGTCGAGCACCTGCCACTGAAAGCGCCCGCAATTCTCGGCGACGGCCAGTTTTGCGAGATACAACAATAGGGCTTTGCCGATCCCTTTTCCCCGAAACGCCGGCTTGACGAACAAATCTTCGAGGTACAGCCCCGGTTTCCCCTGCCACGTCGAGTAGTTGTAGAAGAAGAAGGCGAAGCCCGCCGGAGCGCCGTTCCACTCGGCGATGAGGCAACGATACTTCGGCTCTGGACCAAAGCCATCGCGCATCAGGTCCTCCTGCGTCGTCACCGCCGACTCCGGCGAGCGCTCGTATTCGGCCAGGTCACGAATGAACTGCTGGATGAGCGGAACATCGGCTGCAGTGGCAGGGCGGATGCGGAGCATAAAGTAATTATATCGACGCAGAATCGAGTTTCCCGACTCTCAGAATAACGAATGTCGGAATAATGAATGGAAACCAGCACACTCCACAAACCTGCCTGTCATTCGTGATTCCGGAACTCGTCAATCGTCATTCACAGTATCTGCCTCGCATCCCCAATTCTTCGTGTCACGCGTTCGCGGTCAAGATATTCCAGCAGCGGAATAGCGTATTTGCGACTGACTCCAGTCGCATCTTTGAATCGCGAGATGTCGATTTGGGGCGTCTGCGACCGCATCCCCCGAACCTTCTGCTTGAGTTGATCGAGCGCATCGCGATGAAAGACAAGGTCGTCGCTCAACTTCACGAGCACGCGGTCGCGCAACAGCAAGGTGACAATCTTCTGAGCGCGCTCGCGGTCAATCTTCAGCCCGGCCATTACATCTTTCAGGGCCGGAACCTTCAATCCTGCCGACGAGAACGCCTGTTCGATAACCTGCTTCGCCTCGGTTTCCTCGTCCTTCATCTGCACGCCGCGCCCGGCGAGCCTCACAATTTCATCATGGACCTCTGCCTTGCCGGAACCAGTCAGTAGCTTCAGGACTAGTTCGAACGATACCGCTGATAATGCACTCTTCTCGCGCAACTCCTCGCGGCTGATCCCTGGCGCCAGCGGATTCTGATTATGAAACCGTTCCAGCACAAATCGCACATCCTCAGTCGCCTGCTCGATATCCGCACGCGAAACCAGCAACGATCCAGTACGCAGGACCTTGCCCTCCTGCGCCAGTCGTTGCGCAACTTCATTTACACGCTGTTCCGTCCATCCGGTCTCGGCGATGGCTTCCGACAGCAACAGCCCATCTTCGGCCCGCCTGGCGATGCGCGCCATCAATCCGCCCAAGGCATCGCCCGACCGAATCGTTTCCAGAAACTCCAGGTGCCGGTCCGTCTCGCGACGACGCCAGCGCGGGGAGTTGTCGAGTACCACTCCCCCGCCAATCGTCACCAGCGGCGAGAACTGCCGGATGATGAAGCGATCTCCCGCCACCAGCGCCATCGGGTTCGCGAGATGAAGGCAAGCATATCCGCTCGCGCCCGGTGCCATCAGATCGTCACCGATCAAGCCAACCTGCGCGACCGTTTCCGCTGTGAAGGCGTGCACATGGACCGGCGCGCGCTGCTTCAGCGGTTTCGTCTCCGGCAGCATTGTTAGCCACACATCGACAGTCACGGACGCGCGAAGCGTGTCCGGCGCGACCAGCATTTGCCCGCGCCAGAGTTCCTCGGTCGCTACTCCCGCCAGATTCAGCGCCGTCCGCTGTCCAGCGAAGGCCCTCTCCTCCGCGACCCCGTGTGTCTGAATCCCTCGAATCCTCGCACGCCGACGATCGGGTAGTATCTCGACATCTTCTTCTCGGAAAACTGAACCGCTGATCAGCGTCCCCGTGACTACCGTTCCGAAGCCCTTCATCGTGAACACGCGATCGATCGGCAGCCGAAACGGCATGGTCGTGCTCTTCGCCGGGACCTCGGCCGCAATTCTCGCCAGTTCCTTCGTCAACTGTTCGAGTCCGATGCCGGCAAGCGCACTGACGGGAATGATCGGCGCATTCTCCAGGAACGACTCGCGCAGGAACTCCGCGACTTCCATCCGGACAACATCGAGAGTCTCGGCATCGACGAGGTCCGATTTCGTGATGACCGTTATTCCGCGTGGGATCGATAGCAACCGGCAGATATCGAAGTGCTCGCGTGTCTGCGGCTTAATCCCCTCGTCCGCCGAAACGATCAGCAGAACGATATCCATACCGCCGACGCCTGCGAGCATGTTGCGCACAAAGCGCTCATGCCCGGGCACATCGACGAAGCCAATGCGGATCGGTTCGCCGCCCGGGGAATGAAGGTCCAGGCTGGCGAACCCGAGATCGATCGTGATCCCCCGTCGCTTCTCCTCTTCCCAGCGATCGGGATCGGTACCCGTCAGCGCCTTCACCAGTGCGCTCTTCCCGTGGTCGATATGCCCGGCAGTGCCGACGATGACGGATTTCATCCCGAACAGTGTAACGGATACAGCACTCGACACGCCTGGGGCGATATCGGTACCGTACAGAAAGGAAAAAACGAGCGACTGAACTTTTTCGCGAGATCCCTCCCGCAGCCGCTCCGGCCTGCATCTCAAGTCAGAAGCTATCATTCCATGGGCCGAGGTTTGTCGATGCGCCGAATTGCTGGCGTACTACTCTCATTCGTTTTCGCGGCCTCCTTGGCTGCGCAAACCAATTCTGAACTGGCAGAGTTCCGCGCCGCCGCCGCTAAGCCCGATGCCGCCCAGCGAGTCTCCGCCCTGGCACAGTTTCTCGCCGGTCACCCTCAGACTTCCTTGAACCTTGACGCCCTCGAGCTTCTGGTTTGGAACAGTCGCACTGGTGCTTCTCTCGCTGACCTCGAACACTGGACATCCCAACTGCTCAGTGCCTCGCCGCAGAACCCACTCGCCGCCGCGGTCATCCTCGGCGACTCTCTTCCCATCGCAAAGCCCGAAGCCCCTGCCGGCCGCGCGAAGGGGGCCATCACCGCCCTCGATCACTTTGATCGTCCCGAAGGTATGTCGCACGACGATTTCGCCGCCATGAAGAACTACGTCGTTGCCACCCTCAATGGCGTCGTCGGTTACAGCTACTTTGAGCAGAAAGATTTCTCGGCGGCCCTCCCGTATCTTCGGAAGTCGGTGACGTTATTCCCTGATAACGCCCAACTCGTTTACACCCTCGCTCTCTCCGATCTGCAGGGAAGCAGGGAGTACCAGGCCGAAGGCTTTCGCTACCTTGCCCGCTCGGTGAATCTCACTCGGGGAACTCCCGCCGGCGAAACTCTCGCGACCTTTGCACAACAGAAATACGTCGACGCTGGCGGTACGACTGCCGACTGGAATAAGTATTTGGCTGCTGAACCGGTACCTCCGAGGGTCACAACTTCGGAACCGGTCGAAACCGCCCGTGCAGGCACCGCGCACCCGGCGAATGCGGCTATCTCTCCTGCCAGATCGTCTGCAGCCCCATCTTCCACAATGACTGGCAGCAATCCCCAGCCTCGAACTGGCGCCGTCGGCAGTTCCGCTGCGCCTGCGAGGGCGGACACCGCCAATCCCGCTTCAACTCGGTCGAATGCAGCCGCGATAACTCCATCTGCAACATCGACCGCCACTGGCCCGCAGCCCAGATCATCAGCGCCGGCAAACTCTACTCCTGTCGCAACCGCCGCGAATCATCCAGCAACATCGGCTCCCTCAGCTACCTTGCCTCCCTCCAAGGTCGCGGCCGCGCGCGCAAATGCCACAACGGAAGTCGCAATGGCCACCCCACCACCTCCTCCGCCGCCGAGCAAGCCGGCTTACCCAATCGTGCCGCCTCGTCACATCCCGGCATTGGTTAAAGGAGCACCGATGTCGATTGGGCTGTTGATACAGTCGGCATTGGCCCAGAAGGGAACTCGCCAACCGCTCGTCTCCGACCTCACCGATATGGTTCGCCGCCTTCACCCGTACGACGAAGCCTTCGTCATGTCGTTCAGCAAGGGCATGGTCTTTCAGGAAGACCTGACCTCCGACGACAAGGCGCTGGAGAGCGCCATGGATTCCATCGCCCCCGAGCAGGGTTCAGCCATCTATGACGCGGTTACTTTCGCGGCCGGGCACCTCAACCGCATTGCTCGCAACCCGAACCGGGTTCTGATTGTTTTCGCGACCCAGGGCGACCGAAGCAGCGAAGTCTCGCCCCTCGAACTTTCCAGCGAATTGAACGTCAGCGGAGTGCGCATCTACTGCATCGGCCTCGACGTCGCATCGCCATCCGACCAAGCACGCCTGCAGCAACTCGCGGCTTATACCGGCGGCCGCGCCTATTTCGTCAACGGCACCGCAGCGATCCGTTCAGCCATCAGATCCATCTCTGGAGATTTGGGCATTCTCTATCCAAACTGAGAGCTACCGCGAAGGCCGAAGTCATGAAGAATTGTGATTTCAAAACTCCGGGTCTTCGTGCCTTCGTGGTTTACCTAAACCGGTTGCACCGTGCCCCTCACCCGCATAGAATCTAAGCTCTGCCCGCAATTTGCAGTGTGTGTTCCAGGGCAACCTTCGCTGGTGCTCATTGAAGCGAGTTATAGCCATTTATCCGGGGACTTTTGATCCGCTCACAAACGGACACCTCGACCTGATTCATCGAGGCGCGAAGATATTCGACGAACTGATTGTCGCCATTCTTCAGAACCCGGAGAAAACGCCGCTGTTCTCGCTCGACGAACGCCTTGAGATGCTCCGCGAATGCGTGAAGGGCCAGCCAAACGTGAAGGTTGATACCTTCAGGGGCTTGCTGGTGGATTACGCGGCGCGCAAGAAGGCCAAGGCGGTGCTGCGAGGCATTCGCGCGGTGAGCGACTACGAGTACGAATTGCAGATGGCGCTGATGAATCGCAAGCTCGATCCGCGCCTGGAGACGATTTTCATGATGCCCGCCGAAGCCTATTCCTACCTGAGCTCCCGCCTGGTGCGCGAGATTGGGATGCTCGGCGGATCGGTTTCGTGCCTGGTGCCGCCTAACGTGGATCGGCGCTTGCGCGAAAAATTGCACGTCAAACCCGCGGTTCGAACCGCAAAGAAGAGGTGAGCCTGATGTCGACGACCACCCCCGCCAAGCCCGCGTTCACAGCGCGCATTAACCGCATCGAAATTTCCGCGACCCTTGCTGTCGTCAACGAAGCCGACAAGCTTCGCATGGAAGGCCACGACCTGGTCGACCTCGGCGCCGGCGAGCCGCACTTCCAGGTGCCGCAGCACATCAAGAACGCCGCCATCGCCGCCATCAACGGCAATTTCAGCAAGTACACCGCCGTAGGTGGAACCGCCGATCTTCGCGACTCCATCGCCGCCCGCCACACCGCCGACTTCGGTACCGGCTACAAGCGCGAGGAGGTCATTGCCTCTACCGGCGGCAAGAATGCGTTGTTTAACGCCTTTCAAGTGCTGGTCGATCATGGCGATGAGGTCATCGTCCCGGCGCCCTACTGGGTTTCGTTCAAGGACATCGTGAATTACGGCGGCGGCAAGTGCGTCTTTGTCGAAACCGACGAGCGCAAAGGCTTCGCCCTGACCCCCGAAATGGTCGAGCGCGCCATCACGCCGCGCACCAAGGTTATTCTGCTCAACTCCCCGAACAACCCAACCGGCGCGGTTCTGACTCCCGAGCAGATCACGGCCATCGTGCACATGGCCGCCGAGCGCGGTATCTACGTCCTGAGCGACGAGTGTTACGTTTACCTGAACTATACCGGGCGTCTCTTCTCCGCCGCCTCGGTCAAGGATGCGCGCGACTACGTCGTAATACTCGGTTCGCTCTCCAAAACCTACGCCATGACCGGCTGGCGCCTCGGTTTTGCCCTCGGTCCCGCTGCAATCATCAAGCAGATGCAGAAGTTGCAGAGCCAATCGACCTCGAACCCCACCTCGATCATCCAGAAGGCGGCTGTGGCGGCTTTGCGTGACTCCCAGGCGTGCGTCGCCGAGATGCGCGAAGACTACGTCCGCCTGCGCGAAAGAATTGTCAGCGGTCTGCGCGCGATCCCCGGGATCGAGTGCCATCATCCCGACGGTGCATTTTACGTCTTCCCGAATATCAGTAAGTTCTTCGGCCGTGGCGGGATGAATTCGGCCGCCGATGTTGCGGGGAAGTTGCTACGCGAAGCCCACGTGGTCACCGTACCTGGAGAAGCCTTCGGCAGCCCGAACAACATCCGCCTGTCCTACGCCACTTCGGCGAAGGAGATCGATCGCGGTCTCGATCGCATGCGCACTTTCTTCGCAAGGCTGTAGAGGTTTCGATATGCCCCACCCTTCTCGCCAAGCGAGAGGGTGGGGGAGTTTACTTCGCAAGAGGATACAGGTGCTCCCCGGCAACATCTCTGCTGTCCTCATGTTCTAATATTCCTTTGTCACAGATGAAACCGATGTCCCAACTCTATCCCTTGTTGCTGATGCCGGAATTCCACGAGCGTGTTTGGGGAACACGCGACCTGGCACCCATCTACTCGCGCATCGTCGGGAAAGAGCCTATCGGCGAGGCTTGGCTCACCGGTGAGCAATGCAAAGTAGCGAACGGACCGTTTTCAGGAACAACACTGGCCGAATTGTGCCAGCGCTTCGGGCGCGAGCTAGTCGGCGCAACCTCTCCCGAGGCCAATCGCTTTCCCTTGCTCATCAAATTCCTTTTTCCAAAGCAAAAGCTCTCAGTCCAGGTGCATCCCGATGACGATGGCGCCCGCGCCCTGGGCTTGCCAAACGGCAAGACCGAATGCTGGTACGTTGCTCGCTCCGTCGCCGGCGCCCAGGTCGGTCTCGGGCTGAAGCAGGGTACGACCCGCGAACAGTTCGCCCGCGCCATCGAGGAAAAGCATGCCGAAGACCTAATGAACTGGATCGACGTGAAGACCGGCGACATGATTTACGTCGACGCCGGAACCGTCCACGCCATCGCTCCAGGATCAATCCTCGTCGAGGCCCAGCAGAACTCCGATACAACATTTCGCCTTTACGATTATGGCCGACCCCGCGAGTTGCACGTCGAGCAGGGAATGCGCGCTGTTCGCGAGAAAACTGCTGCTGGCAAAGTTATTCGCGAAAACCAAAACGGGCATGATGTCCTCGTCGCTTCGCCTTACTTCGTGGTGGAGAGATACAACGTCGCAGAACCGAAGTCGTTCACCGAGAAAGAAGGAATCTCTGCACAGATTCTTGTAGCGGTCGACGGTGCCGGCGCGGTCGAATCTCCGGGAGCGCAGCCGGTTGCCTTCAATCGCGGCGAGGCAGTTATCATTCCAGCAAGCGTGCCGGAGTTCACTGTCCGCCCGCAGTGGACGCTCGAGATGCTGCGCATGAGCGTGCCGGCAGAAAAACTGCCGCCGCCGAAAACTACATTGCCGTAGAAAGGTTCGCCTGTGGCAAAAACTTCGACGCCGAAGTTTTATCCGGTTATCCTCGCGGGAGGCCGCGGAACACGTTTCTGGCCTCTCAGCCGCAAAAAGTTGGCAAAGCAACTTCTCCCGCTCAATAGCGAAAGCAAGACCATGATCCAGGAGACCGTCGAGCGCCTGCTTCCCGTCGCGCCCGCCGATCAATGCTGGATCATCACTAACTCCGATCTGCGCGAAAACATCCTTCGCCAGGTCAGGAAAATTCCGAAGAAGCAGGTCATCGCCGAACCCATTGGCCGCAACACAGCGCCCGCCATCGGGCTCGCCGCCTTCATCCTTCTTCATCGCGATCCCGACGCTATCCTCGGCCTCTTTCCTTCTGACCAGGCCATCACCGGCGAAAAGCAATTCCGTCGCGATCTCGAAACCGCCGTGAAGGTCGCCGCCGCCGGAGAAAACATCGTCGTCATGGGCATTAAGCCAACGCGCCCCGAAACCGGCTACGGTTACATCGAAACCGGCATGACTTCCAAAGACAAGGTCGTGCGCGTCCGCCGCTTTACGGAAAAGCCGCAACTGGAGATGGCAAAGCAATTCATTGAAACCGGGCGCTACTATTGGAACAGCGGCATGTTCGTCTGGGCCGCAAGCACGCTGGCAGCCGCGTTGTGCGAATACCTCCCGAACACTGCCAAGAACCTCGAAGAAATTGCCGCCACTTACGGCACCTCGAAATTCGAGAGCACTTTCAAGCGTCTATATCCCAAGTGCGACAACATCAGCGTGGACTACGGCATCATGGAACCTCGCTCCGCCCGTGGCGAGATGAACGCGAACATTTACTGCGTTCCCGCCGAATTCGCATGGAACGATCTCGGCAGTTGGGCCGCGCTCTTCGAGCACCACACGCGTGATCACTCGAAGAACGTCATGCGCGTTGACAACGATTTCCACCTCGACACCGAAGGGAACTACATTCACGCCCCAGGCAAATTCGTCGCTGCGGTCGGCGTCAAGAACCTCGTGGTTGTTGACACCGGTGACGCGCTGCTCATCACCACCCGCGAGCGCGCCCAGGATGTCGGTAAGATTGTGAAGTACCTTGATGAAAAAAAGTTAACCAAGCTCGTGTGAGCGCAGAACGGACTAATTCAATCAATGAGTGACGTAACCAGGATCAAATTCGGAACCGACGGTTGGCGTGGAGTCATCGCCGACGATTACACCTTTGAAAACGTGCGCGCCGTGGGCCGCGCCATCGCCTCTTACGTGCTGAAGAACGAGGACTGGAAAAAGGGACTCGTCGTCGGCTATGACACCCGCTTCGGCTCCAAACGTTTCGCTGAAGCCATCTCCGAGGAACTCGCCGCCGCGGGGCTGTGGATTCGCCTCGCCAACGACTACACCCCAACCCCCGCTATCTCCTACGCCGTCAAGAATCTCTCGGCCGCCGGCGGCGTCATGATCACCAGCAGTCACAACCCGTGGTCGTGGAACGGCGTGAAGTACAAGGGCTACTTCGGCGGTTCCGGCACCCCCGCGCAGATCAAGCAGATCGAGCAGGAACTCTATGCTGGCGCTGCGCCCAAGAATAGCGGCGGCAAAATCGAGACCATCGACTTCAAGGAAGCCTACGTTGCCGCCATCACAAAATTCGCCGACCTCAAATCCATCGCCAACGCGAACTTCTATTTCGCGCTTGATTGCATGTACGGCGCCGGACGCAACGTTCTTTCCGGAATTTTTGAGCCGCGTGGAATCCGCCATCTGCAAATCCGCGCCGAAGTAAACCCCCTCTTTCCCGGAATCAACCCTGAACCGATCGAACCTCACGTTCGCATGTTGCAGGACACCGTTGTCGCCGAGAAATGCGATGCCGGACTCGTCGTCGACGGCGACGCCGACCGCATTGGCGCCGTAGCCGGCGACGGCAGCTTCGTCGACGCCCACAAATGCTACGCGATCCTGCTCAAGTGGTTACTCGACAAGAAGGGTTGGCCCGGCGCCGTAACGCGCGCCTACAACACCACGCGCATGCTCGACCGCATCGCCAGGAAATACAACCGCGAGTTCATCGAGCACGGCATCGGTTTCAAGTACGTCACCGACGTCGTCATGAGCGGAAAAGAAGTTCTGATCGGCGGCGAAGAATCCGGCGGTATTGGCATACCACGCCATCTCCCTGAGCGCGACGGCATCCTCAACTCGCTGCTCATCGCCAATGCCATGGCCGACTACGGCAAGACTCTCAAGCAACTCGTCGACGACCTGCAGTCCGAGTTCGGTTCGCACTATTACGGTCGCCGCGACCTGCACATACCGGAAGAACTGAAGCAAGCCGCTCTCCGTCGTGCTGCCTCCGGCCCGAAGCAGATCGGGCAGTTCAAAGTCCTGAGTTCCGGAAATCTCGACGGCATCAAGTTTTTCCTCGACGCCCCAACGAACGGCAACGGCGCCGAAGCCTGGGTGCTTCTGCGCGCCTCCGGCACCGAACCCCTCATGCGCGTCTACAGCGAAGCGGCCTCGCCGGAACTTGTGCGGGCCATCTTGAAGGACGCGGAGGCGTTCGTCTTCGAAGGGGCGAAGCAGACAGCCCAGCATTAGTTCATCGGTACCCCACATCTGCCTCAGTCAGCAGATGTGGGTCCCTCCCGTTCTGCCCCCTGCCTTTCCCCGGGTCAAGGTGACGAACGTCCCCGTCCCATTCCGGCTTTGGCCTCACCGCCCCGATTCCGTAGAATGGAGTTGTATGTATTCCGCCGTCCCCATGGGCGACACCCCGGAGGCTCGACGCTACAACCGCATTACCCGCTTCCTCACCGTCGCGGACGCGGTTCTCGGCCTCGAGTTGATGCTCGTCCTATGGCTCTCTTCCGCCAGCAACACTCTGCGTGACCTTTCCTATACGCTGGGTTTCCAGAACTACACCTTCGCCCTCTTCGTCTACGTCCTCCTGCTTTCCCTACTCGGAAAGGTCCTCAGCCTGACTTTCGACTACTACTTATTCCGGCTCGATCGCGAATACCACCTGTCGACTCAGAGCCTGCGCGCATGGACATGGGATCAGGTCAAAGGATTTTTTGTCAGCTTTTTGATTTCGGCTCTTCTCGCTGAACTGCTCTATTTCTTTATTCGTGAATGGCCGCAGGCCTGGTGGCTCGTCTGTTGGGCAGTCTTCCTCGTGCTCTTCGTCGTCTTCGCCCAGATTGCCCCCATCGTACTTTTCCCGATCTTCTATCATTTCAAGCCTTTGGAGAACGAGGGTCTCCGCGAGCGCCTGACTCAACTCAGCAATCGAGCTGGGACCAAGGTGCGTGGTGTCTACGAATGGATGCTTTCGGAGAAGTCGAAGAAGGCCAACGCCGCGCTCACCGGACTCGGCAACACGCGGCGCATTATTATCGCGGACACCCTGCTCTCAAACTACAGCGATGACGAGATCGAAGCCGTCCTCGCCCACGAACTCGGCCATCACGTCCACAAGCACATTTTCAAGAGCATCGTCATGCAGGCCGCAGTCTCGTTCCTCGGCTTCTGGCTGTTGAAACTTGTCGTCCGCTACTCGTACCAGTCTGCCGACTGGTTTACGTCGCAGTATGACTTCGCGAACCTGCCGCTGATCGTCTTGGTGACAAGCGGACTCTCGCTGATATTGCTGCCCGCGCTCAACGCCTATTCCCGCTTCAACGAACGTCAGGCCGACCGCTACGCCTGGCGCAGCATCGCCTCCATCGAACCGTTCGTCACCGCCATGAATAAGCTCGCCGAACAGAATTTAGCCGAGCGCAACCCGCCACGCTGGGTAGAAATTCTCTTCAACTCGCATCCGCCAATAGGAAAAAGAGTCGCCGCCGCCGAAGCCTGGGCCGCCAAGAATTAGTAACCAGATTGAACCTGGGTGCCCCATCCTGGGCCTGCAGTTGGCTAGGGTGGGGTGGTTAGGTTGAAATGGCACACGCGTGAGCTTATCTACCCTGCTGCCTCAAAACTTCTTCCACCCTCTTCAAATCCTCTTCGGTATCCACGCCCACCGTATCGAACGGCGTCTCCGCCGCATGAATCGAAATTCCGTTTTCCAAAAATCTCAACTGCTCCAATCGTTCCGCCTCTTCCAGCCCCGAATGCGGCAAGTTAGGAAAGGCTTCGAGGGCGTCCTTGCGATATGCATAGAATCCAAGGTGCTTAAAGTATCGGATCACGCGGCCCCCATCGCGGTCATACGGAATCGTGGCTCGCGAGAAGTAGAGAGCCTTTCCACTGCGATCCACGACCACTTTCACCGCATTCGGATTGTTAACGTCGTGCTCAGGGCAAAGCGTCATCAACGTGCCTACCTGAACCTCTTCCCGCCTCATCAACTCAACCAAAGCCGTGATGTGCTCCGGTCTCGCAAGCGGCTCGTCACCCTGAACGTTGATGTAAACATCCGCAGCAATCTTCTGCGCGATCTCGCGAACCCGATCCGTTCCACTTTTGCACTCCGCCGAAGTCATCTCGACCTGCATCCCGAGCCGCTTTCCCAAACCCGCAATGTCCTCGGAATCGGTCGCGACCAGCACATCGGCGAGGCCGCTCGCGCGGGTGGCTTCGTAAACGCGCTGCACCATGGGTTTGCCCAGAATTTCACGGAGTGCTTTTCGCGGTAAGCGCGTGGAAGCGATGCGAGCGGGAATCACAGCCAGAATCTTCATAGTATGGTTTGGTGCTCCACATCTGCCGCAAGTCAGCAAATGTGGGAGTTAGCAGATGTGGGTTCAGCTCTAGAACAGCACGTTCTGTTTCCGCGGCGGAATCATGCCGAAATGCTCATACGCCAGCTGCGTCGCAACTCGCCCGCGCTGTGTCCGGTCCAGGAACCCGATCTGGATCAGGAACGGCTCATAGATTTCCTCGATCGCGTCCGCCTCTTCCGCCAGCGCCGCCGCCAGCGTGTTCAGCCCTACCGGGCCGCCCTGATATTTCTCGATGATCGTCAGCAGTAACCGCCGGTCGATTTCATCGAATCCATGCTTATCGACCTCGAGCATCTCTAGCGCTGCCTGCGCTGTGGCTTTGTCAATGTGTCCCGCTCCGCGCACCTGCGCATAATCCCGCACGCGCCGCAGCAACCGATTCGCAATGCGCGGTGTTCCGCGGCAGCGTGTAGCAATCTCCATCGCGCCCTCGTCGTCGATGGCGACGTTCAGAATCTCCGCCGAGCGCTTGATGATGAACGCCAGTTCTTCGGTCTTGTAGAACTCCAGCCGCAGCACGATCCCGAACCGCGATCGCAGCGGAGCCGACAACAGTCCCGCTCGCGTCGTCGCTCCGACAAACGTAAACGGCCTCACGTCTATCGTGTGGGTCCGCGCCGCCGGTCCCTGCCCAATGATGATGTCCAGCTTGTAATCTTCGAGCGCCGAATACAGCAACTCTTCCAGCGCCGGCTGCAACCGGTGCACTTCGTCGATGAACAGCACCTGCTTGTCGCGAACGTTGGTGAGGATCGCCGTCAGGTCGCCTTTGATCTGCAGTGTCGGCCCCGAGGTCTGCTGAAAGGCCGCGTTCATCTCGTTGGCAATGATGTTCGCCAGCGTCGTCTTGCCTAATCCCGGCGGGCCATAAAGCAGTACGTGGTCCAGCGGTTCATTGCGCGAACGCGCCGCTTCCAACGCAATCGACAGGTTGTCCTTGACCTTCTGCTGCCCGATGAACTCGCGCAGCATTCTTGGCCGCAGCTTCAGTTCAAAAGAAGCATCATCCTCGACGACAGCCGAGGACACAATCCGCTCGCGATCCGGGTTTTCCTTGGGCGATGCCACGCTTTTGGAATCGTAACGGGAATCCGGCGCGCTGACAATCTGTGGAATGCGAACCGCGGATTTTCGCGGAGTTACACGGATAATGAATCTTTAGGCAACAACGTCCGGAAGAGAGAGCCTGGTTCGTTGAAAAGAGGCATGAAAGACGCGGTGTTAATCCGCGTGCATCCTCGCTAATCCGTGGTTTGCGTCAGGCGATGCCGCGGGTCGAACCGAGATCCAGCAGGATTTCCTCGGATACTTTCTTGCCGTATTCGTATGTGGCCCTCACCACGCGAACATTCGAGGCACGATTACGAGCCACCTCGGTCGCAAGCTCTAACTCATGGAACGCCGCTACTAACTCCCATTTCTCGTCATGGAGTTGCAGGACTTCGAATTGCTCGAGGTGGGCCATTCAGTAGAGTGTATAGGCTGGTGTGCCGAACGGACGAGTTACTTCAGTTTTTCAACGACTCCACCAGCAACCTCCACCTGGGTTCCGCTGGGCGCATTCTCGAATGGGATGGAGCGAAATGAAATAGCGAAAGGACGCAAAGCTCGCGACAGTCCCAAGGACCTTCGCGCCCTCTGCGTCCTCTGCGTCCTCTGCGTTTATCTCTTGGGTTCTTACTCTTCTTCCTCTTCTGCGACCTCGCCCTTCGCGGCCTTCGCAGCTGTGATGATCTTTTCCGCCGCCTGCGCCGGAACGAAGTCGTAGTGATCCATTTCCATGTTGAAGCTGCCCCGGCCCTGCGTCATCGAAGTCAACTCCGTGCCGTAGCTCAACATCTCCGCCATCGGAACCTGGGCCTTTACGATTGTGTTGCCGCCCTTGTTCTCCATGCCCTGGATGCGTCCCCGCCGAGAGTTCAGGTCGCCCATGATTGCACCTGCAAACTCGTCGGGAATCGTGATCTCGACGTTCATGATCGGCTCCAGCAGCGCTGGTTTCGCCGCTTCCATGGCTTTCTTGAAGGCGATGCGCCCGGCCGTCTTGAACGAGAGCTCGTTGGAATCCACGTCGTGATAGCTTCCGTCGTAGAGCGTGACTTTGAAATCGACGACGGGATAGCCCGCGAGATACCCGCGTGCCGCCGCCTCGAGGATTCCTTTCTCGACCGCCGGAATGAAGTTCTTCGGGATCGCGCCACCAAAGATGTCGTTAATGAACTCGAACTGCGCGCCACGCGGCAACGGATCCATCTTGATCTTGCAATCGCCGAACTGCCCGTGACCGCCCGACTGCTTCTTGTGGCGTCCCTGCACATCCGCGTGCCCGCGAATCGTCTCGCGATAAGGCACCTTTGGAGCCTTTAGATTGACCTCGGTGCGGTACCGGTTCTTCAGCTTGCTGACAACGACTTCAATATGCTGCTGCCCGGTGCCCGCAATGAGGAATTCCTTCGTCTGTGGGTCGCGGAAGAAGCGCAGCATAGCATCTTCTTCCATCAGCTTTGCGATTCCTACGCCGAGTTTGTCTTCGTCGTTGCGGCTCTTCGGTTCGATCGCGAACGTAATCGCCGGTTCGGGGAAGGTCGCGGCAGGGAACTCAATCGGCGCACCCTTGTCCCCTAGCGTATCGCCCGTCAGCGTGTCCTTCAGCTTCGCAATGGCACCGATATCGCCGGCATGGAGTTCCGGAACCGGGATGGGCGCTTTGCCTTGCATGGTCGAGAGGTGAGCAAACTTTTCCGACGTCTGCCGCGTGAAGTTCTGCACCGTTGCCTCGTTCTTCAGCACTCCGCTGTACACCTTGAAGAACGAGATTCGTCCAGCGAACGGATCGCTGACCGTTTTAAAGACGTACAGAGATAGCGGTTCCGTGTCGTTCGTATGCCGCTCCGGCGGGCCGCCGTTTCCGCCGCTCGCCTTTCCATGAACCGTCTGGTGCTCGGTCGCATATGGCATGTACTCGACAACGAAGTCGAGCACCTCATCCGTGCCCATATTGCCCAGGCCCGACGCAAACAGCACCGGAAAGATCTTGTCTTCACGAATCGCGTTGTGAATCCCGCTGACGATGTGCTCTTCGCCGATCGTGCCCGTATTGAAGAACTCTTCCATCAGGGCATCGTCGCCTTCGGCAATCAGTTCCACCAGGCGCTCGTGCGCGGCTTTGGCTTCCTCAGCCATGTTGGCCGGAATGTCGCCGACCTTCGCCTTGCCGTTGCCGCCCATTTCGTAGGTGTAGGCCTTCATCTTCACCAGGTCGATCACCCCGGTGAAATTCTTCTCGCTGCCGATCGGCAACTGCACCGGAACGACGGTGCGCCCGAAAGTATTCGTTAGCGATTCCATCGCCCGGGCGAAGTCGGCGCGCTCGCGATCCATGCGGGTGCAAACGATCACCCGGGGCATCTCCAGCTTCGCCGCGTAGTTCCAGATGCGCTCGGTCACGACCTGCACGCCGCTGACGGCATCCACGACGACCAGGCAGGCCTCGACCGCCGGCATAACCTGCTCAGCCTCGTGGATGAACATGTTGAAGCCGGGAGTGTCCAGAATGTTGATCTTGGATTTACCCCACTCGGCCACCGCAAGCGTGGACGAGATCGTCATCTTGCGATTGATCTCTTCCTCGTCGTAGTCGGTTACGGTATTCCCCTCGTCCACGCGCCCAAGTCGCTGGGTGCCGCCGGCGGTGTAGAGCATGGCGGATACGAGGGAGGTTTTACCGGAGTGGGAGTGGCCTACCACAGCCACGTTGCGGATGTTTGCGCCTTCGTAAACCTTCACAGGAAGACTCCTCTATTGGCGCCATTCCGCTGCTCGCGCGCTTCGGCGCGGGCATTCATACGCAGAACGCAGTTGCGCGATCTGGCTCGTACAGACTGCCAAACCCATCTCGCGCTTGCGGCGCGTGCTGGGAACCCCGGCCGGGTGTGTTGGCCTACTCGCCAACGGAAAACCGGGGGCGGAAGGGCAGGTCGCCCGGCGCACTCGGTGCCTGCCGGACGGTGAGCTATGAAACAACCAAAAATGCTAACACAGAAGCACTCAGCAATCAGCAATCAGCGTTCAGTAGCCCCAGTCCCTGTGCAGTCCGACGGTTCTCTGTTTCGCACCACTGATCCTGACACCCTACCCTCCCCCCTCATACCCTGCACCTCTTTTGTGGCATACCCATGTAACCGAATGCTGAGTGCCGACTGCTGATCACTAAGCTCCCAATGCTAAGATATCGGGAGAGGAAATCTGTTAATGAACCGTACCCGCTGGATCGTCATCTCACTGCTCCTTGTGTTCGCGGCTGTTTGGATCGGCTGCCGCAACTCGGAGCCCAGCAATGCCTCTGCGGCGAGTTCTTCATCCGCGGCATCGGCGCCCGCCACCTCCGCCGCCACCCAGCCGGCTTCGCAACCAGCCTCGCAGCCCGCCGCCGATACCCAGGCCCCGAGCGCGGACGCGAGCTTTACTCCCCCTGTGGCAGGCCAGGGCAGCGATGCTTTGCCGCTCCGTCCGCCCAAGGGCTACAAGGTCGCGATCGTCGTCTTCGAAGACATGCAATGCCCCATGTGCGGCCACGATGAGCCTCTGTTGAAGGACGCCGAGAAGACCTACAAAATCCCGCTCATCCGCCACGACTTCCCGCTGCCCATGCACAACTGGTCCTTCCAGGCGCACATCCTTGCCCGCTACTTCGACACGAAGTCGAAGGACCTCGGCGAAGAATTCCGCCACTTCATCTTCACCAATCAGGCCAACATCACCCCGTTCAACCTGCGCAACGTTGCCGACCATTTTGCCGCCGACCACGGTACCAGCATCCCGTTTGCCGTGGATCCGACGGGGAAACTGAAGTCCGAAGTTCTCGCCGACTTCGCGCTCGGACAACGCGTCGGAGTTCAGCACACGCCGACCGTCTACATCGTGAGTGATACCCCGCAGGGCCCCTCGCGCCTCGAGGTCACCGATATGTCGCAGCTCTTCCAGCAAATCGACTCGACCATCAAACAGGCCGGCGGCACCACCGAAACCGCCGAAGCCACCGGCATCAAGCGTCCCACCCGCCGCCCGCCAACCAATAAGAACGCGCAATAATCGGAGCGCCGGCGCCTCGCCGGCCACCGTGAATCTAAACCCCACAGATTGTGGGGTTTTTTGTTGCGCGAAAACTTCTGAACCTACTTCTTCGGATACCCCACCGTCTGTGCCAGGATGATCTTCTGCTCTGGACGAAGCTTCATCACCTTAGCAAGAGCCGCCCGATCCACCGAACCCCGAACCACGCTCGCGAGTTTCTCCGACGCGCAGAACAGGTACACGTTCTGCGCAATAAATCCAGCATCTGACGCCGTGTACATCTCTCGGTCGGATCCCGAACCCACCCTGGACATATCCGACACGTAGATCAGGTTCACCGGCGCCTCCGCAACAAACGGCTGCGTCCCCGTCGCTCTTCGAACATCCTGTGCCAGCACGGGATCGAGCCGATTGGCTTTCGCGTCGTAGATGTACAATCCATCGCTCATCGCGACGTAAATTTCGATCTCCTGCCAATTCATTGCCGACGGCGCCGTCCGATGTCCATCCGGCCGATTCACCCCAAACGCCGCCCAGAGCAAATTGGAAAGCACTTGGGGTGACAGCTTATCTGGCGCGAAGTCCCGCGATGTTTTTCTCTCCTTGAGAACCTGCATCAAGGGGCGTCCGCCATCCATCTGTGGCGACGGCAAGATAATCGGTTTTAAGTCTTGGGCAAACAGCGCAACAGAGGTGAACAGCAGAACAAGGACGAATAACTTCCGCATGAATACCTCCCGGATAGGAGTTGAGAATGCAAAAACATTATCGGCCTCACCCTCATGTACAGCCACAAATAGATAAGGCAGAGGTTCTTCGCCCCCTGCCTGTTTGATTCTGTGTCTCTGTGGTGAGCAGGTTCTAGAGTTTCCTCAGAACCTCGAACGCTTCCTCGTTCTCCGGTTGCTCCCCAAGCTCATACAGCTTCGAAAAAACTATTTTGCCCTGCTTGTCGATAATGAAGATCGTCCGATCGTTGATTCCGGGGATTGGCGGCCCCTCGCGCAACGCGCCAAACTTTTTTGCCACTGCTCCGTGCGGATAAAAATCACTGCACAGTGGGAAATTCACCTTCCCAATCGACTTCTCCTGCCACGCTATATGACTGAAAATTGAGTCAACGCTTACGCCCACGACCTGGGCGTTGAAACCGGCGAATTTGTCCGCATCCGCGTCATACGCCGGCATCTGCGCGCTTCAAGTGGGTGTCCAGTCTGCAGGATAGAACGCCAGTAGAACGTTCTTCTTCCCTCGGTAATCGCTCAACTTAACCGTAACTTTTTCCGAACCTTTCACCGCTGGGAGTTCGAAGTCCGGCGCCATCTCACCAACTTTCAGTGGTGCCATCAATCCCCCTATCACATTGAATGAATGACTCTCGATTCTATTCGTGCGGTCTCATCCCGGGCAAGCAGCCCGGCTCGAACCGCAGGCGACGTCGTTATCTCGTACCTATTACCTCGAACCTCGTACCTGTTTTCAGGCAAACGCATCCCAGTTCCTCGCATCCCACCCCAACGGCTGATTGCAATCGTTTTGGCCTCAATCTCATCCCGGAGGCGCCCATGTTCGGCAGATCTCGATACAACTACGACGAATTCAAGAAGACGACCCTCACCAAGGAACTGGCGCGCCAATTCGGCGATGCCCCCGATCCCGGCGAACGCGCGCCCGACTTTGAACTCCGCACCGTCGACGGCGACAAAATCCGCCTCAGTGACTTCCGTGAGGAGAAGAATGTCGTCCTGACCTTCGGTTCCGCCACCTGTCCTCTCACCGCCGCCAGCATCAGCGGCCTGCGCGATCTATACGACGACTTCTCCGACGACGATGTCGAGTTCCTCTTCGTCTACGTGCGCGAGGCGCACCCCGGCGAGGAACTTCCGCCGCACCGCAAGATGAGCGACAAAGTCCGGGCTGGCGAACTACTGCGCGACGACGAAGATCTCGAAATGCCCATCCTCGTCGATGACCTGGGTGGCAAAGTTCATCGCAAGTACAGCGGACAGCCAAATCCGTCATTCCTGATCGACAAGAGCGGACGTGTCGCCTACCGACAACTTGCGACCGATCCCGCTGATCTCCGCGATGCTATCGAAGAACTCCTCGAACGACAGCGCGAACGCGGCGTCGATCACGCCATCGTTCACGGCGGCCAGGACGCTAGTATGCCCGCCATCCGCCCCATGGTTTACGCCCATCGCGCTCTTGAGCGTGGTGGCGAGCGCTCCATTCGCAACTTCCGCAACGAATTCGGAATCCCTGGCCGCATGGTCGTAGCCGGCGGACGCGTCGCCCGCCCCGTCGCCGACCACCCGGCAATAACCATTGCCAGCGTAGCCGCCGTCGCAGGTGTGCTTGGACTAGGTCTTTGGATCGGCAGCGAACTCCGCCAGCGCCGCTTTGCCCGCCGCCCCTACGAGTTTCCCCGGTACCGCCGCGGCAATCTCAACGATTATGAGGCCGTGGGAATTTAAAAAACCGACCCACCACAGAGGCACAGAGCCACAGAGATTTCGAATCAAAACTGGTCAGAAGAAAAGAGGGTGCGGATTCTCTCCGCACCCTCTTAGTTTTTGCAGTTATGCCTAGGTTCCTCTGTGTGCTCTGTGGTGAATCGATTCTAAAGGAGCTGCCGGACTACATACGTCAGAATTCCATCATTCTGGTAATACTGCGCTTCCTGGGGTGTGTCGATCCGTACGATAGCTTCGAACTCCTTCGCGCCGCCCTTTCCGGTCGCCCGCACTTTTACCTTCTTCCCCGGCGCGTAGTTCGCCAGCACATCACGCAGGCCGACAATGTCGTATACCTCTTCGCCGGTCAGCCCAAGTGTTTCGACGCTTTCGCCCGGCAGGAACTGCAGAGGTGCGATTCCCATGCCCACCAGGTTCGACCGGTGAATACGCTCAAAGCTCTCCGCGATCACCGCCCGGACGCCCTGCAGCTTCGGACCTTTCGCCGCCCAGTCGCGCGACGACCCCGAGCCATATTCCTTCCCGGCCAGGATGATCAGTGGCACGCCTTCCTGTTTGTAGCGCATCGCCGTATCGTAAATCGACATCTGCTCGTTCGACGGCAGGTGCCGCGTAAATCCACCTTCGACTTCCACCAACTTATTCCGCAACCGCACATTCGCAAACGTTCCGCGCATCATGACTTCATGGTTGCCGCGTCGCGATCCGTACGAGTTGAAGTCCCTCGGCTCGACTCCGTGCTCAATCAGGTATTTGCCCGCCGGACTGTTCGGCTTGATCGATCCCGCCGGAGAAATGTGATCGGTCGTAATGCTGTGCCCAAACACGCCCAGCACCCGCGCACCCTTGATCTCCGCGACCGTACCCGGCGTCTTTGCCATTCCCTCGAAGTACGGCGGGTTCTGTACGTACGTCGAATTCGCGTCCCACGTATAGGTATCGCCCTTAGGTACCGGCAGGCCCTGCCAGTTGGCGTCGCCCTTGAAGACATCGCCATAGCTCGAGTGGAACATCTCCGCCGTCACGCACGACTGAACCGCCGCATCCACTTCCGCCTGTGTCGGCCAAATGTCCTTCAGGTAAACCGCCTGCCCGTTCGAACCCTTCGCCAGCGGCTCGTTGTAGATGTCGAGATCTATCCGCCCCGCGATCGCGTACGCCACTACCAGCGGCGGAGACATCAGGTAATTCGCGCGCACCTCCGAGTTGATTCGTCCCTCGAAGTTGCGATTCCCGCTGAGCACCGACGCCACCACCAGGTCTTTCTCGCTCACCGCATCCGAAACTTCCTGCGGCAGCGGTCCCGAGTTGCCGATGCACGTCGTACACCCGTAACCCACCAGGTTGAACTTCAGCTTGTCGAGATACGTCTGCAGGCCCGCCTTCGCCAGGTATTCGGAAACAACTTTGGATCCGGGCGCCAGCGACGGCTTCACCCATGCCGGAACCGTCACGCCTTTCTCTACCGCCTTCTTCGCCAGCAGTCCTGCCGCCATCATCACCGAGGGATTCGATGTATTCGTGCAGCTCGTGATTGCCGCGATCACCACGCTGCCGTGCTTCAGGTTCTTCTTGATCTCGCTTCCGTTCGTCGAAGCCGCAGCCTGCTTCGCACCCGCCTTGATCAGCGAAGGTAGCGCTGCTTCAAACGACTTCTTCGCATCGCCTAGGAACACGCGATCCTGCGGACGCTTCGGCCCCGCAATCGAAGGCTGGACGGTGCCCATATCCAGAGAAAGCACATCCGTGTACTCCGCTTCGGGTGTGTTCTCCGTGTGGAACAGCCCCTGCTCCTTGCAGTACGCCTCAACCAGTTTGACCAGGTCTTCGCTTCGACCGCTGAGCCGCAGGTATCGCAGTGTCTCCGCATCGACGGGGAAGATGCCGCAAGTCGCACCATACTCGGGCGACATATTCGCAATCGTCGCACGATCCGCCAGCGGCAGGTCCTTCAACCCCGGTCCAAAGTACTCGACGAACTTTCCGACTACGCCGCGCTTGCGCAACATCTCCGTGATCGTGAGCACTAGGTCGGTTGCCGTAGCGCCCTCTTTCAGCTTGCCCGTCAGTCGCACGCCGATGACTTCCGGAATCAGCATCGAGATCGCCTGGCCCAGCATGGCCGCTTCGGCCTCGATCCCGCCGACGCCCCATCCCAGTACACCCAATCCGTTGATCATCGTCGTATGCGAATCCGTTCCCACCAGCGTGTCCGGATACGCCTGGTTGCCGGAGACGAACACAACACGCGCCAGGTATTCGAGGTTCACCTGGTGCACGATCCCCGTATCCGGCGGCACGATCGCGAAATTCTTGAATGCACCCTGCCCCCACCTTAGGAACGCATACCGTTCGCGATTGCGCTGGAACTCCAGTTCTGCATTGAGCTGAAATGCCTTCGGGCTGCCAAATTCATCCACCTGCACCGAGTGGTCGATCACCAACTCAGCCGGAACCAGCGGATTGATCTTCACCGCGTCTCCACCCAGCTTCTTAATCGCATCGCGCATTGCCGCCAGGTCCACCACCGCCGGTACGCCCGTGAAATCCTGCATCAGAACACGAGCAGGCATAAAGGCGATCTCGTTGTCGTAGGTCT
The DNA here is from genome assembly GCA_032252755.1 of Terriglobia bacterium. Taxonomy (NCBI): domain Bacteria; kingdom Pseudomonadati; phylum Acidobacteriota; class Terriglobia; species Terriglobia bacterium. The sequence continues at coordinate 21,240 of JAVUPY010000070.1, read as the reverse complement.
TTTTGCCGCTCCACGTAGCCAGCGTCTTAATGGTTGCAGCCGTGACGTTCTTGCCGTCCTCGCGCCGCAAAAGGTTTTCCACCAGGATTCGTATCGAGTACGGCAACTTCGCCGTGCCGATGCCCTGCTTATCAAGCGCGTCAATGCGATAGATTTCGTATTCTTTATTGCCAACACGAAGAGTAGAGCGACTTCCAAAGGTATTCATGACAAAGCCTTCCATGAGTAGATGATTACGCCGTGGCCTACGAACTGGAGCGCCGGCGTCTAACCGGTCACGATACTGCGGAGAGCAAAGAACTAGTTTAGAACTTCAGTAGGGAAGAGGGCAAAATTTGGGAGCAACTCACTTGGCAGCAATGCACCTGAGGCATCGGGCTCTGCATTAATCAGTACCCCATCACCGTCTGCACCAGCAACCAAGCATTCAGCACTGCAATCAACACCGCCGCCGTCCACGCCAGGCTCTTCACAAACCACGAATTTACGAACTCGCCCATCTTCAGCTTTGAACTCGTGAACATCACCAGCGGGAACACCGCAAAGCTCAACTGGAAACTCAGAATCACCTGGCTGAAGATGATCAGTCGCGCCGTGCCGCTCTCGCCCCAATAGGCCGTCACGATCACCGTCGGAATAATCGCGATCAGCCGTGTAATCAACCGCCGCAGCCACGGCTTCACGCGAATGTTGATGAAGCCTTCCATCACGATCTGCCCGGCCAGTGTTCCCGTCAGCGTCGAATTCTGTCCCGAAGCCAGCAGCGCAATCGCAAAGATCCCGCTCGCCGCACCCACTCCAAGCAGCGGCGACAGCAGTTTGTAGGCATCCTGGATTTCCGCCACCTGGGTGTTGCCCGTGCGATAGAAAACCGACGCTGAGACGATCAATATCGCGGCATTGATAAAAAGCGCAAATGTCAGTGCCACCGCCGAGTCGATATTGCAGTACTTGATCGCCTCGCGCTTACCCGCCGGAGTCCGATCGAAGTCCCGCGTCTGCACAACCGCCGAGTGCAGGTAGAGATTGTGCGGCATCACCGTTGCCCCCAGGATGCCGATGCCGATGTACAGCATCTCCCGGTTGCGCACCAGGTCGATCGACGGAATCAGCAGGTTTCCCAAAATGCCCGCAAATTCCGGTCGCGAAAAGAAAATCTCCAGTCCAAAGCAGATGCCGATCGTTGCCACCAGCGTGACCACGATCGCCTCGATATAGCGAAATCCCTTGTTCTCGAGGAAGAGAATCAGCAGCACATCTGCGGCGGTAATGCACACGCCCCACAGCAGTGGAATATGAAACAGCAGTTGCAGCGCAATTGCCGACCCGATCACCTCGGCCAGGTCGCAAGCCGCAATCCCAATCTCCGCCAGTACCCACAGGAAAATCGACACCGGCCGGCTGAAGTGGTCGCGACACGCCTGCGCCAGGTCACGCCCTGTCACCACCCCCAACTTGATACACAGGCTCTGCAGCAAAATCGCCATCAGGTTCGACAGCATGATGACGAACAGCAGCGTGTAGTTGTAGCGTGATCCCGCCGCCAGGTCCGTCGCCCAGTTCCCCGGATCCATGTATCCCACGGCAACCAGGAACCCCGGCCCGGCAAACGCCACCAGCTTTCGCAGAAAACTCGGTGACCGTGGTATGGGAAGGCTCGAGTGAATCTCAGGGAGCGAGGGCGTCCGCGACTCCAATCGCCATGCACGCTCTTTGCTATCCATCGACGCTCCCGAAGGGTGTAATCACAAAGTGTAGCGCAACAATTCAAGCCCTGTGCGAATCGTGAATGGTGGATTGTGGATCGTGAACCCAAATCGTACCGCCCCACAATCCACCATCCACTGTTTTCCCCGTTTGACACTTCTCCCTACAATCCATACCCTTCCCTTGATGCTCCTCTCCGGGGAGCCCTCGACCATGAAAGTTCTCCTACTCGGCAGTGGCGGACGCGAACACGCGCTGGCTTGGAAACTCAAGCAGTCTCCGCGCGTCACCGAATTCTATTGCGCGCCCGGCAATGGCGGCATCTGCACCGACGCCCAATGCGTTTCCCTCGACCTCAAGTCCATCGACGCCATTCTCGAAGTCGCCAACCGCATTCGTCCCGATCTCACCGTCGTCGGCCCCGAATTGCCACTTACCCTCGGCGTTGTCGACGAGTTCCAGAAGCGCGAATGGCCCATCTTCGGCCCGACTGCCAAGGCCGCGCGCCTCGAATCGAGCAAATCCTTCGCCAAGGAATTCATGCAGCGCCATCACATTCCCACGGCGCACTATACCGTCTGCACCAGCGCTGCCGAAATCAAGAACGCCCTGAACCTCTTCAGCGCGCCAGTAGTCGTCAAGGCCGACGGCCTCGCCGCAGGGAAAGGCGTGGTCGTAGCGAAGAACAAGGACGAGGCGGCCCAGGTTGCCACCGAGATGCTCAGCGGCACCATGCTTGGCGAAGCCGGCCGCCGCATCATCTTCGAAGAGTGCCTGCAAGGCGAAGAACTCTCGTTTCTCGTGATGAGCGACGGAGAACGTGTCGTGCCGCTCGTCGCCGCCCAGGATCACAAGCGCGTCGGCGACGGCGACACTGGTCCGAACACGGGCGGCATGGGCGCCTACTCCACCCCGAACATCGTCGACGAAAAAATGAGCGAGTGGCTCATCTCGCACGTCGCCAAGCCGGTCGTCGCCGGAATGGCCGCCGAAGGCACACCCTACAAAGGCATCCTCTATTGTGGTCTGATGATGACAGCTCGAGGGCCCCAGGTACTCGAATTCAACTGTCGCTTCGGCGACCCCGAGACCCAGCCCATCCTCATGCGCCTCGAGAGTGATCTCGTCGACGCCATGGAAGCCAGCATCCAGGGCCGCGCCAGCGACGGCGACTTTCGCTGGAGCAATGATTCCACCGTCTGCGTCGTCTTAGCCTCCGGCGGTTACCCCGGCGCCTATGAAGCCGGAAAGAAGATCGAGGGCATTCGCGCCGCCGACGAAATGCCCGGCGTCAAGGTTTTCCACGCCGGAACAAGCGCTCGTGATGGCGGTTATTACACCGCCGGCGGCCGCGTGCTCGGCGTCACCGCCCGCGCTGCTGACCTGCGTGCCGCCGTTGATTTAGCATATAAGGCTGTGGGGCAAATCCGTTTCGAAGGCATGCATTACCGCCGCGACATAGCGGGACGGGGATTAAAAAAATAACAATCAGCCATCAGCACTCGGCATTCAGTCGGTGCGAGGTGCAGTAAACCGACATCGGGCGAAGGCACTCGTTAATGCGTTCCGCTTTGCTCCGGCATCTCGTATCCCGGTACGCGGTATCCGGTACCCCACTCCACTGAATGCTGATTGCTGGCAACTTTCAAGGAGTCCTAATGAACCCTCTCGTTTCCATCGTCATGGGCAGTGATAGCGATCTTGAAATCATGAACGAAGCCGCCAAGCCGCTCGAAGAGTTCGGCATCCCCTACGAGATCGATATCTCCTCCGCCCATCGCTCTCCAGCGCGCACCAGCGAATACTCCCGTAATGCCGAAAAGCGTGGCCTCAAGGTCATCATCGCCGGTGCTGGCGGAGCAGCTCATCTCGCCGGAGTAATCGCCGCCGAAACCACGCTTCCCGTCATCGCCGTCCCTATTGCCTCTACGCCGCTCAACGGACTCGACTCTCTGCTCGCCATGGTGCAGATGCCAGCCGGTATTCCTGTTGCCACGGTCGCCATTGGCAAGGCCGGAGCCACCAACGCCGGCATCCTCGCCGCGCAGATGATCGCCCTCAGCGATGCCGACGTTGCCAAAAAACTCCACGCTCACAAGGAAAAACTCGCGAAAGGTGTCGAAGCCAAATCGCAGAAGTTGAAAGAATCGAGAAAGAAATGAGCGCCGCAAGCATCGACTTCCAGACTCTGCTCGCCTACAATCATGCCGACGCGGAGCGCTGGCACGCTTTCTTCGTCCAACATCCGGATGCTCTGGAGATCGAGGTGGGTGGGAAGATGCCGAGAGTCCGCAACCTCATCGCCCATATCTGCGAGGTGGAAGCCTTCTTCGCTTCTGAACTGAATGCACCCGGTGCAGCCAGTTACGTTCAACTCAACCCCGACTCGCTTGACGAAATGTTTGCCAAGCACGAGGAAGCTCACGGCCTTGCAACCCGTTTCGTCGAGTCCGCAACCGAGGATGACATGCAGAAGATGCACAGTTTTCCGCGCCGCCCGGAGTACAAGTTTTCATCGCGGAAGCTGCTCGCCCAATTCATCTGGCACGGCATCAACCATTGGGGCCAGATCGCAATGCTCGTCCGCCGCGCCGGCCTCGAAACCGGCCCCCCTCACGACATCATCATCAGCACCGTCCTGCAATAAGACCGATTCACCACAGAGACGTAGAGGCACAGAGTTTTTGATTCATAACTGCAAAAGAAATCGGGTGCGGAACTCTGTCTCCGCACCCTGAAGTTATTGGCTTTTATGATTCGGATCCTCTGTGCCTCTGTGTCTCTGTGGTGAATCAAAGCTTTAAGGTTTTCAGATACTCTCTCATCGCCCCACCCAGGTCCGGCCTTTTCAGCGCGAATTCCACCGTCGCCTTCAGGAATCCCAGTTTGTCCCCGGTATCATGCCGCTTTCCCTCAAAGGTGAAGCCATAAATCTTTTCCGACTTCAGCAGTTCCCTCATGCCATCCGTCAGTTGCAACTCGCCGCCTTTGCCCGCCGGAGTCCGCTCCAGGCATTCGAAGATCCGCGGCGTCAGAATGTAACGCCCGATGATCGCCAGGTTTGACGGCGCATCTTCCTGCTTCGGCTTCTCGACCATCCCCTTTATCTCGAACAGCCGTCCCTGCCACTTGCCGGCCACCGGCTTCGCATCGATAACGCCATACGCCGAGATATTCGGCCCTTCGACCACCTGCGTCGCAATCACCGACGCCCCCGTTTCTTCATGCACTCGTCGCATCTGTTCCAGGCACGGAACCTCGGCATCGATTACGTCGTCTGCCAGCAGCACTCCGAAGGGCTCGTTGCCGACCATGTCCTTCGCCATCAGCACCGCGTGTCCCAGTCCGAGCGCCTCCTTCTGCCGCACATAGCAGACGCGCACCATGTCGCTGATCTGTTTCACGATCGTCAACAGGTCATTCTTGCCGCGCTCCTCCAGCATCTTCTCGAGTTCGTAGCTGACGTCGAAATGGTCTTCGATCGCATTCTTGCCGCGCCCGGTCACGATGATGATCTGGTCGCAGCCCGAGGCCATCGCTTCCTCAACCCCATACTGAATGATCGGTTTGTCCACCAGCGGCAGCATCTCTTTCGGCTGCGCCTTGGTAGCGGGAAGAAATCGCGTACCTAATCCTGCCGCGGGAAAAACAGCCTTGCGAAGTTTTGTCATGAGCTCTCTTGAAACGTATCAGTGTAGTCTTTCCGCCAGCCGCCAGCCACGGCTTTACTGCACTGCAATTTCCGCCTGAGCTAATTGTGCCAGCAATTCTCGCAGCCCGCGCAGAATCGCCTCGGGACTCGCGGCCTTCAGCGTGAATTTCAAAATGCCCTGTGGCGTAAACTGCGCCCCTTTGTTGCGCGAAACAAACTGCGCGAGCTTTCCCGGATCGATCTCCGCCTTCTCTCCGAAGCGAATATTTACGAGGTCCCGCTTCCTCTCGATCCCGACCACTCCCAGCCGTTGGCAAATCAACTTCAGCGAAGCATAATCCAGCAGCGTTCGCACCGGCGCCGGAGGCTCGCCATACCGGTCGCTCAACTCGCCGCTCACGTCCGCGAGTTGCGCTTCGCTTTCCACGCCTGCTATGCGCTTATACATCCGCAACCGTTGGTTCTCTTCCGTGATGTAATCCGCAGGAATGCGAATGTTGAGTCCGAGGTTGAGTTGCGTCTCAGCCTCTTCCGGTGCCACCTCGCCCTTAATCTCGCGAACCGTGCGCTCCAGCATCTGCGTATACAGCTCAAACCCGATCGCTTCAATGTGCCCACTCTGCTCGCCACCAAGCAAATTGCCAGCCCCGCGTAATTCCAAATCCAGTGCCGCGATCTTAAACCCCGCACCAAGGTCGCTGAATTCTTTCAGCGCCGCAAGTCTCCGCCGTGCCAGGTCCGTTAAATCGCGATCGTGCGGAATCAGCAGGTAGGCATATGCGCGCCGGTTCGAGCGTCCCACGCGCCCGCGCAACTGGTAAAGCTCGCTCAATCCGTGCCGGTCGGCCCGGTTAATAATGATCGTATTGCAGAGCGGGATGTCCAGCCCGTTCTCGATGATCGTCGTCGCCACCAGTATGTCGGCTTCATGCCGCATGAACGCCAGCATGATCTTCTCAAGGTCGCCTTCGCTCATCTGCCCGTGGCCAACAAGAATTCTCGCGCGCGGTACCAGCTCACGAATCTTCGCCGAAATGTCGTAGATCGAGTCCACGCGGTTGTGCACGAAGTACACTTGCCCGCCGCGTTCCAGTTCCTGCTCAATCGACGCGCGAATCAGCTTCTCATCCCACGCCGCCACCACCGTCTGGATCGCCATGCGATCCTTCGGCGGCGTCTCGATAACGCTCATGTCGCGCAATCCAACCAGCGACATGTGCAGCGTCCGCGGAATCGGCGTCGCCGACATCGTCAGTACATCCACTTCGCGCTTCAGTTGCTTCAGCCGCTCCTTGTGCCGAACTCCAAACCGCTGCTCCTCATCGACGACCACCAGCCCGAGGTCAGGAAACTTAATGTCCTTCGAGAGCACTCGGTGCGTTCCGATCAAAATGTCGACCTTCCCGGTCTCAACCCTCTCGACGATTTCCCTCTGCTGCTTCGCCGTCCGGAAGCGGCTGATCATCTCGATCTTTACCGGGAACGCCGCGAATCGCCCCTTGAAGGTTTCAAAGTGCTGGAACGCCAGAACCGTCGTGGGTGCCAGCACCGCAACCTGCTTGTTGTCGCTGACGGCCTTGAACGCCGCCCGCATCGCGACTTCGGTCTTGCCGTATCCCACGTCGCCGCATAGCAGCCGATCCATCGGCTGCGTCGATTCCATGTCACGCTTCACGTCCCCAATTGCGTAAAGCTGATCATCCGTCTCGCTGTACTCGAACCCATCTTCAAATTCCCGTTGCCATTCCGTATCCGCCGAATACGAGAATCCCTGCGCCATCTTTCTCTGCGCATAAAGCTTCAACAACTCGTCGGCCATGTCCTGCATGGCCTTCTTGACACGCGCCTTGGTCTTCGCCCACTGCTGAGTACCCAGTCGCGAGAGCGCCGGCCTTACACCTTCCTGCGAGCGATACTTCTGCACGAGATCCAACCGCGTCAGCGGTACATACAGCCGCGCACTCTCGGCGTACTCCAGTTGCATCAACTCAGCCGTCGAGCCATCCGGCTGCGCGATCTCTTTCAGCCCGCGATACTGTCCGATTCCATGCTCGATATGTACCACGTAATCCCCAACCGCGAGGTCCCGGAAGTCCGAGAGAAACGCCGCCGTCTTCGACTTCTGCTTCGCCGGCCGCGAGACCATTGCATCCGATTCGTCGAACAGATCTCCCGAGCCGAACAGGACGAAATTGCTCTCCGGCAGTGCTACCCCCGCCGGCACAAACGCCCGCACCAGTGTTGTCGCCGTCAGGTCCTCGGCGAAATACCCGGCCTCATCCGCATATGTTCCCGCCGCCGCACGCGACGTTCGGCTGCCCAGCCGGAACGGCACGTTGTACTCATTGAAGATGTCAGCCATGCGCTCGAGTTCGCCCGTGCTCCCCGCCGCTACCAGCACGCGCTTGTTCTCCGCCGCCAGCTTCTGAATCTCCTCGAGCATTGCCGGAACTGTCCCATGGAACCGCGTCGTCGTCTGAGTCGTGAACGCGAATTCCTCGCGCTCCTCGCCTCTCGCAATCCCCAACTGCTCGATATCCGCTCCCGGAATTGCTTCGACCCGCCGCTTCCAATCCTCTGGCGGCATGTACAACTCTTCCGGTCGAACCAGGTTCCCGACGCCGCTCGTCTCGTGCGCATCGGTCAGCCTCTCCCACCATCCATCGAAGTCGCGCTCAATCCGCTCCGGTTCATCGACGAACACCCGCGCCCTCGGCATCAGGTCGAAGATCGTTTGCTCCGCACCCGCAACCGGCGCATAGAACTCCCATCCCGGAAACACGGTCGCCCCGCCGCTCTTTACCGCCTCGGCAATGACCTCTTCTGAACCCTCAATTCGCTGTCCCGAAAGCCGCGCATGAATCGCACCCAGGATCTCTTCCGTAACCGGAGTCTCCGTCAGCGGCAACAAGACGATTTCATCGCGATCCGAAGCCGCAATCGACCTTTGCGTCTCGGGGTCGAATTTCCGGATCGATTCAACCTCGTCGCCGAAAAACTCCACACGCAGCGGCCGATCCGCCTCCGGCGGATACACATCGAAGATCCCACCGCGCAGCGCGTAATCTCCCGGCATTTCGACGACATCGACGGAGTTGTACCCAACCACATTCAGGTGCTGAACGAGGGCCTCGAGGTCGACCGACTCCGTCCGCCTTAACGTTCGCGCCAGGTTCGCATAGAACTCGTTATCCCGCAGCCGCGTGCTGCTCGACGCAAACGGCACCACCACAATCGACACCGCACCGGTCGCGACCCGCCACAGCGTTCGCGCCCGCGCTTCCTGGATTTCCGGGTGAGGGGAAAGGTTCTCGAACGGAAGTACATCGCGTGCGGGTAGATACGCCACCGCGTCCGGATCGCACGCTCCCGTCAATTCGCAAAAGCTCTGCAGAACCGGCATTAACTCCTCCGCCACGCGGTTGTCGGCGACAACAAGAATGGTGGGATGTCCAGAAGCCCGGGTCAGCAGTGGATACAGCAGCGCCTTCGCCGTAGGTGTCAGTCCGGACACACGTATACGCCCCGTGCCGCCTTTCAGGAGGCTAGCTGCACGCGTAAAGGTCCCAGACTTCTCTACCTCCGCGAACAGGTCGCGGACGAAGGGCAAAACCATCATTTCGATTCTAGCAAGTTAGCTGGCGGGACGGACTTCAAACCGGACTTCCTCGTCCGTACCGATCGGGGCTGACGAAATCCATTTGCGCCCCGCGCGATAGAGGAAGAACAGGGCAATACCCTGGACTAGGTGATAGACCGCATTATGGTTGAAATACACCGGGTGGATTCCGATATGCAGGTATTGCAGCACCCCGGCCACCAGTGTCAGAACCATCGCGATCGCACCATCTACCGCAAACGACTCTCCCTGGCGCCAGCGCACCACGAACCCGGTAAGCAAAAGCAGGGTAGCGGGAAGATATAGCAACAGCGCAATCACGAATTGGTGAAATTCGAACAGCACCAGCCCGACGTAAATCGCCAGCGCGACCAACGCCAGCGCCCGCGCACGCTCCACCGTCCCCGGCCGGAAAAGCAGCAGGCAGGCCAGCATGCAAAGTCCCACCGCCGCCGGCCCAATCAGCATCAGTGTGCTGCGCCAGATTAGCGCCCCCAGGCTGCCGTGTTCTTCCGGTATAAACCCGTGCGAGATCGCTCCCAGGAAGCTGCTTACCGCAATCGCTCCCAGAACAATTGCGAACCAACGGCGCGTGCGGGGCATCTCGGTTGGACGCGAATGCAGTCGCCAGGCCAGGATTCCCGAAAACCCGGCCAGCAGAAAGTCCGATATCGACACTGCCACTTCTGGCGACATTCAATCAATCTTTTCATTGGAACCGCCCTCCAACAATGGCCCCAACGTGTCAACCCGCGCTGGGCAGGTAGTGCCGACGAAGCCACCGACTCAACCCATCCAGTCCGGGAAACATCACTCTCTCGGTGATATTCGCCTGGTCGAGTTTGTCCCGAATCTCCCATTTCAGGGAGGCCGGTATCAAGATTCTTTGCGCCAGCCCCGGCGCGGTCTTCTCCAGCCATTCATCGAACTGCATCTCCGCATTTGACATGAAGGAAAACAGCGCAAACTGATTCACAATCCGCTGGTCCAGCGACGGCGGCTCCAGGAACACCGGAAACGGCCGCCTCGCAAGTTTTTGCAACCCTGGCAGGCTCTCCGTTGCCTGCTCCAACATCTCCGCCGTGAAAGCATTAGAGCGCTCGCGCTGCAGCACTCGCTTCAATTTCGCCGGCAGATGCTCGTGCACTTTTACGTAGTTCACCGTAATCAGCAGGCCATCACGGCTGTAGTTGGCCACGTTCGCCGTCGCAAAGTGCAGCGCGACATAGGGAGAGTACGTCCAGTCCAGCAGTCGCGTCGGCAGTCCATGGTGCTGGGCCAATGCCAGCCAGGTCCATTCGGACGACCTCGGCGGAAGGCTCTCCAGCGCGTACTTTTTGAAATTGCGCAGCAGGTGCGCTTCCAGTTCGCGCGAGTTCCCGCCAAGCTTCGCCAGCGATGTCACCAGCGCCCGGCCATCAAGCCCCAGCCCACGATACGCGTAGTCCGACCGGAACCGCCGTATGCTCTCGTTCCACGTATTCGCAAACAGCAATTCCTGCAGATGCAGCCACGACTTAGGCCTCACCGTACGCACGCAATCTAAGATGCTTGCGATCAGCCCTGTATTATCGGATTCTAAAAATACCTTCCCCTGTGCGCTCCGTGTCTCTGTGGTGAATCAAGCCGTTTGTGACCGCACTCACAAGCTCACTTTCAAGCCGCTGATAAACTAGGTAGTTCTTCCCGAGGCAATTCATGTCCCGCAAACTCGACCGTTCCCGCGAACTTCAGCATCGAGCCGAAGCCCTCATTCCCGGCGGCGTCAACTCTCCCGTCCGCGCCTTCCGTTCCGTCGGTGGAGAGCCGCCTTTCCTGGTTCGCGGCGAGGGCTCCCGCGTCTTCGATGCCGACGGCAACAGTTACATCGATTACGTAGGCTCCTGGGGCCCCATGATCCTCGGCCACGCCGTCCCGCAGGTCACTGAAGCCGTCGTCGCCTCCGCTCGCAACAGCACCAGCTTCGGCGCATCCACCCCAACCGAAACCGATCTCGCTGAAGCCGTCATCGGTGCTTTCCCTTCGATGGAAAAGGTCCGTTTCGTCAGTTCCGGTACCGAGGCGACCATGTCCGCCATCCGCCTCGCCCGCGCCTTCACCGAGCGCAAGTTCATCATCAAGTTTGAAGGCTGCTATCACGGACACTCCGACGCCCTGCTCGTCAAAGCCGGTTCCGGCGTTGCCACGCTCGGCATCCCCGGTTCCGCCGGTGTCCCCGAAGACTTCGTCCGCTACACCCTGGCGCTCCCCTATAACGACACCGAAGCCCTGGAGCAAGCCTTCACCCGCTACACCGGCAAGATCGCCTGCGTCATCGTCGAACCCGTCGTCGGCAATATGGGCTGCGTACCGCCCAACCCCGGCTACCTGCAATTTCTCCGCGAAATCACGCAGCGCGAAGGCACCGTCTTCATCCTCGACGAAGTCATGACCGGCTTCCGCGTCAGCTACGGCGGCGCGCAGGAACTCTACAAGATCAAGCCCGACCTCACCACGCTGGGCAAAATTATTGGCGGCGGTCTGCCCGTCGGTGCTTATGGAGGCGCCAACGAAATCATGAGCCTCGTCGCGCCTGTCGGCCCTATGTACCAGGCCGGAACCCTCAGTGGCAACCCGCTCGCCATGGCCGCCGGACTCGCCATGCTCCGCACCCTCTGCGATGGCCGCCACGAAATCTATCCGCGCCTCGACCGCCTGAGCGGCCAACTCTGCGACGCCATCCTCGCGGCCGCACGCGAAGCCGGAGTTCCCATGACCGTCAACCGCGTCGGCTCCATGTTCACCTTCTTCTTCACCGATAAGCGAGTCACTAACTGGGACACCGCCGCCACCTGCGACACGAAAAAGTTCGGCAACTTCTTCCGCGCCATGCTCGACGCCGGCATCTGGCTTCCACCCTCGCAGTTCGAAGCCGCCTTCCTGTCCGCCGCCCACACCGAGCAGGACATCACCGACACCATCACCGCTGCGCGAGAGTCGCTGCAACAGGTATAAGGTATAAGAATTCATTGCACATACTCGGGTAGGTGCGTTAAGTTCCAGTGAAGGGGCAGAGCACCAGTCCGTCTTGTGCCAGGGGGCACGAATGCACATCACGACTAAGGACATCGTCATAGTTGTCGTTCAGGCAGTTTTTACGGTTGTCGTGTTCGGAAACATTTTTTCCAAGGCTGGATTTTCGCGGTGGTTCTCGGTGTTACTAGCCGTTCCGATTGTGAACATCATCACCATCCTGTGGTTTTCTTTCACGGAGTGGCCGATTGAGCAGGAACTCGTGAAAGCGCAGTTTGAGGCCTCAAGACTCAGTGCTGGTCATCCCTGACTTGATGGAACGATTAGAGATTTGGCTAAATCCTCTTTAGCGCCCGCGCCTCGCCCGCCACGATGCCCTTCTTACATGTAGCCCAGACGCATAGAAGCGCAGTCCTCCCTCGCCTAATCGTTCTCGAAACTTCGTCCGTAGATGCAAGACCTACCCGAATCCCAGATGAGCATCAGCCTCAGCAACGAATGGGGCATAATATTCCTGTACACATCCCCGGAGATCAATATGGATACTCGTCCGCCCACAGAATCTGAGAAGTCGAGGCAGGAAGCCGCGCAACAAGTCGCCCAGGCTCACAGTCTTCTCCAGGAACTCCGCGAGGAACTCGATCGCCATCCAGGGCTCGAAGAGGCCATCTCTCGCCTCGAAGCCGCCCTGAACATCTTGTCGGCGAAATCCAGCGGCCTCCTCTGAGTACCTGATCGGCTAACTGTCAGAGCGCCCCTGAATCGTTACACTTCTGCCTGTCATCCAGTTGCATAGTGAACGTTTCGTGATGCCGCGCACAAAGGGAGAACCCATGGCAGCCTGCAAACACGTTTCTGAAATCCGCGATGTCAACCCGTCTTCTTACGGATGTGAAGAGTGCCTGAAGATCGGTGCCCAGTGGGTCCACCTGCGCATGTGTCTTACCTGCGGCCACGTCGGATGCTGCGACAGTTCTCCCAATAAACATGCCACCAAGCACTTCCATGCCACCAAGCACCCCATCATGCAATCCTTCGAACCCGGCGAAACCTGGCGCTGGTGCTACGTCGATCAGAAAGAAGTTTAGGGAAATCAAAGGGAAGAGGACAAAAGCCAAAACGAAAACCTGTCCCGTTCTGCCCTTTTTCCTCTGCCTTTTGACTTACTTCGCGAAGTGTTTCAGCAGGTCCGCTATCTCTTCCAGCTGCAGATCCGGCGCGCTCTCACCGAGCCGCCTCGAGGTTGGGAATCCGCTCTTCACCCCGATCGTATGCATTCCCGCGTTCTTGCCCGCCAGGATATCCTCGGGAACGTCGCCAATGTAAGAACAGCAGTTCGGCTCGCACTTCATGTGCGCCGCTGCTTTGAAGAGCCCTTCCGGATGCGGTTTACGCTTCGTCACATCGTCGCTGCAGATCACGACATCGAAAACGCCGTCCAGCCCAAAGTCCCGAATCTCGTTTGCCAGGCGCCAGCGGTTCCCGCTGGTAACAACTCCCACGTGATACCCGCGATCCCGCAGCGCCAGCAACGTATCTTTCGCGCCCTGCACAAGCGAATATTGTACGCACGGATAGTTGTCGCGCCACGCCTGGTCGGCGACCAGCCACCGCTCCTGCTCTAACCCCACCGCTTCGTATATCCGGTGCCAGTCCGGCGTGAAATACGCTTCGAACTGCTCCCATGAGAACGGAATCCCGCAGTGCTCCAGAGCTTTCTGGAAAGTGAGATACGACGACATCGCCGAATCCACCAGCGTCCCGTCCCAGTCGAAAAATAATGTACTGATCTCCGCCGGTGCCATCGTCTCCTGTTTTGAAGGGACACGGCCTTAGCCGTGCCGATAAACTCGCGCACACTCTGGGGCTTTAGCCTCTGAGGTCATCCCCTGGCCAGAGCCCCACCTCTAGTTAATATCGCCCGACTTCGCTCGCGCGATCCTGTCATCAATCGGTTTCCGTCCAGCAAATCCTTCTTCTGTTCCGTGCCAGTGTGTTATCGCAGCCTCGCCCAACTTCCAGCACAGCAGCACGATTTCGTCGCCCACCTTGCACGGAAAGTCCAGCAAGCCGATATCGAGGTCCTTCACCTGCACCCCTATCGCGTTTATTTCAGCGATAGCGTCCTTCACTTTCTGGATGGCCTTGTCGCGCTCCGCCCGCCGCAGCGCCACCTTTTTCACTTCAATGAAGGCGCCGCCGGTCAGGAAAATCCGTTCGCTCAGCGACGAGAGTTCCTTGTCCACCTCTTCGATGACCTTCTTCCCTTCGATCGATGATCGCAGCAGGCTCTCCAGTATCGGCAACAACGACTGCGCTTCTTGCAGGCTGAATGTCTTCATTTCGCTATCCGATTCTACTACCGGCGCAACGGCTCACTTGGCCTCTGCCGCATTCTTTCCCGGCTCGTAAGTCGGCCGCGCGGGGCTGTTCGCAAGCCACGTCAGCCCCGGCAAAACTGCTTGCAACGAATTCGCCAGGAACTCGTAGTTCAGTTTTTGTGCTTCATCTCCGGGTTGGTGGTAGTCAGGAAATTCCGCCGCCCCGCTCATGGTGTGCGCAACCACTCCCTTCGTGGCAAAACTGTAATTGTCGGAAGCGCGGAAAAATGGATTGTCTGGAAAGGGATCATCCGCCAACTGGCTACCGTGCTGCACCAGCAAACTCCGCAAATCTGATAGCTGCGATCCCGTCATCCAGAATTCCTTGCCGCCTACCTTCGATTCCGGCAGAGCCGTCTGTTCGAATTCGATGTCGGCCACAACGTCACCTAAAGGGAACGGCGGCTTCGCAGCCATTCCGCGCGAACCCAGCAGTCCGAGTTCTTCGCTGCCGAATGTCGCAAATACGACGCTGCGTTTCGGACGAGGTCCTCTGGTAAAAATTCGTGCCAGTTCCAGCACCGTGGCCGTTCCCGAGGCATCGTCATCGGCGCCATTGCAGATCGTGTCGCCCGTCTTCGCGCAAACTCCTAAATGGTCCATGTGAGCGGAGAACATCACATACTGCGCCTTCAGCGCCGGGTCGCTTCCGCGCAGCACGCCAACCACGTTTCGCGTCTGCTGATCGTCTTCCGCCGTCGTGCCCGATATTGTGACTTCGGTTCCCGCGGGGACCTGCGCGAGCGTTCGCATTTCCTCACTTTTTACAACCACCAGCGCCGCACGCCTCCGTGCACTCTCCTCCCCCTCGACCGTGGTGGGAAGCATCGCAGGCTGGTTCGCATATCGATCCCAGTTGTGCTCGAAGGGTCCCGAAGCCTGAATGATCACCAGTGATGCGTCACTGGAGAGCAGCGAGCCGAGTACTTGCCTCCTCTCCTCGTCCGGAATCGGCTCGGTCACGACAACGATGCTTCCCAACGGGGCCTTCGACGCCTGCGCCGGATCCGGGTTGATGTGCACGATCTTTCCCTGTATCTCCGCCGCCGTCAGGCGCAGTGCAATCATCTCCCTTCCGTGCGTCCAGACCATCTCTTTGCCATTGACGGTGAATTTAAGGTGCGGAGGACTGACAAACTTCTTCCGCGTGAGCTTAACCGGGATGATGT
The DNA here is from genome assembly GCA_032252755.1 of Terriglobia bacterium. Lineage (NCBI taxonomy): Bacteria > Pseudomonadati > Acidobacteriota > Terriglobia > Terriglobia bacterium. Next base: position 5,700 of record JAVUPY010000070.1, on the reverse strand, counting down.
AGTCTTCACCCATCGCGGGCTCCAGCCCTAGTTTCTGGAATACTGCCGCAATATACTTCGCTGCTGTCAACTCATCCTCGGTAGCGCTTCCGCGCCCCCGCAGTTCGTCGCTGGCAAGATACCGGATATCCTTTTCCATGCACGACTTGCAGACGGTTTCCTTGGCCGGCGCTGCCTGTGCAGCTCCGCTCAATACGCCGGCCGCAGCCAGTAACACGATACCGAGGGATTTGCTCGCGAAGGACAGAGAGGCTGTCAAGGAGTCTCCTCAAAATATACGAAAGTTGAGTTTTCTTACCTTCCACCGATCTTCATAGTAGCCCGTTTTGGTAGAATTCGCGCATGATGCGGACTATTAAAGCCGTCGCAAACATCCGGAGTTCCGCAGTCCTTCTCCTTCTCCTGCTCGCATTCTTCTCCAGCGGATGCGGCGACTTCTTTGTCTCCGGCAGTGCTCTGAATAGCATCAGCGTCACTCCGGCTTCCATCTTCCTTACCGTCGGTGAGACCAAGCAGTTCACCGCCAACGGTACTACCGTGAACGGCGATAGCAAGGACGTCACCAGCACCGCAAAATGGAGCAGTTCCTCGGCCGGTGTTGCCACCGTCAGCGCCGGTCTCGTGACGGCCGTTGCATCAGGCAACACCACTGTTACCGCATCGCAGGACGGTGTGTCGTCATCCGCCGGGGTCATCGTCAACACCTCGGCGCTGAATACAATAAACATCACCTCCACGACCACTATCGTCACCAGTGGCTCAACCCTGCCGCTTACGGCCACAGGAACGTTCGCTGATGGCAGCACGCAGACCCTTACGAATCAGGTCGCATGGAGTTCCGATACCACCAGCGTTGCTACTGTGAGCAGTTCGGGCGTGGTGACCGGAGTCTCGACCGGAACTGCCAAGATCACTGCTTCCGTCACAACCACTACCGGCACGGTTTCGAACAACATCACCATCACCGTGCAGTAACTTCGCGAACACCGTTCCCGAAAGTGCCGATGTCTTCGTGTGCTCACATTGCGGTATAGTTTTATAGAGCCGTGAATCTCTGGAAATTCTTTCGTTCGCACATCTCTCGACGCACGCCGGGTCCCGTTCTCTTCGCTGCCTTGTTCGTTGTACTTGCGACGGTCGCCTGTAACCGGGGTTCCGGCGGGTCCCGCGAATACGTCTACGTCTCGGTGCCCCAGGCATTTCTTCGCGATCGCATTGCCGCCGTTTACAACAAGGTCGGGATGGTCAAGAGCGGTGAGCGCGTCCAGGTCCTCGAGCACCAGCGGCGCTTCCTGCGCGTCCGAACCGCTCGCAAGGAAGAGGGCTGGCTCGAAGAGCGCTTCACCATCACCGAAGCCGTCTACAAGCAATTCCAGAAACTCGATGAAGACAGCAAAGGGCTTCCCACCCAGGGCCGCGCCGTCACTCGCGCGAAACTGAACATGCACATCGAGCCTTCGCGCAACGCCGATACCCTGTATCAGCTCACCGACGGCGAGAAGGTCGACATCTTCAAACGTGCCACCACCGTGCGTCCCGAAAAGCAGGCGCTCGCCGTCGTTAAGCCCAGCAAGAACGGAGAACCGCAGGAGCCACCGAAGATCTACGACGACTGGTGGCTCGTAAGAAGCCAGGAAGGGCATTACGGCTGGGTACTCGCGCGCATGATCGATCTCGACATTCCTCTCGACATCGCGCAGTACGCCGAAGGGCAGCGCATCCAGGCCGCCTTCGTCCTCGACCAGGTCGACGAAGACGGTCAGAAGTTCCCGCAATACCTCGTCCTGCTGAGCACTCCAAAGGACGGTCTCCCTTACGACTTCGACCAGTTCCGCGTCTTCACCCGCAACACCCGCAAGCACCGCTACGAAACCGCTTACCGCGAGCGCAATGTCGTCGGCTTCTTCCCCGTGAAGGTCGCCACCGAAAACTTCGACAAAGAAGGCGTGCTTCCCACCTTCACTCTCCGCCTGCAGGCCCAAAACGGACAGATCGTCGATCGCAAATACAAGCTCAACACGCCCATCGTCCGCCGCGTATCCGCTCCCGGCGACGACATCAAACTCGCGTCATCCAGGAAAGAACCAGAATCTCGCGAACCAAGGTCCAGAAAACGCCGCAAGTAGAGCGTTTTGCTTCGTGCCCCACATCTGCCGCAGTTGGCAGATGTGTGTTGGCAGATATCGTTCAGCGGGAACCCGAGTCATGAGACCTGCACCTCGCCGGCACGGTCTCTCTTTTCGCTCTGTACCCACCCCAATCCGCTGCGGCTCCCTTCGGCTTCTCCGGATCACCCATTAGAAACAATCACTTATCGCCCCACTGTACCGTCGGCCAACGGCCATTTCCCAAGCCGAATCCAATCTCGGCGAGGGAACAGAAATGGCCGAGAAGGTGAAGAAGCTCAACCTGAAGCGCGATTACAAGACCTACCTTTACTTCATCGATGGCAACGGCAATGTCTGCCAGAAGCCTAAAAGCGGTGCGGGTGAATCCAAGGTTCTCGTCGAGAATGCCGTAAACCGCGATAACCAGTTCCTTTATTTCATCGACAAAGACGGCGATGTCGCTCGTTCTCCGCGCGGCGGAAAACGCAAAGCCGCCTAGCCACATCCCAAGTAGAAGCTCCCGTCCGGTTCGAATTCTTCGAACGCTTCGGAGTCGAATTCTTGTGTTGAGCGGAGAAGATGGATAACTCCGGGTGGAATATGTATGTCTTTCGCGCAGGCCGAAAGACCATCTCCGGCAACACTCTGCGCAATCGCCTCGTCCACTCCCTTCACCTTTATTTCGAAAATCCGGCAGAAGACACTTGCATCGCCGCCCTCATCGCCGCCGGTGAACTCGAATGCGCCTTTGCCGACGTCATCTCCGACAGCGCTGATTCCGAATCCGTCGGTGCCGTGAACATCACGGATCGTATCGCCGAGTCCCTCGTAACCGCCTCCTTCTTCGACGCGAACGATCTGCTCGCCGCCGCGACTTCGCTTCAACTTCCGGACGCCCTTCAACTCTCCGTCGCCGAGGGCTTCGCCTACTACGCCCTGCATCCCCAGAAATTTATCGATCTCGCGCGCACCCTCAGTCCGCTACAATCCGCCCGTGTCATCGGCCTCCGCAGCATTGGCACAACCCTCAGTGCCGTCTTCTGCGCCGCTCTCCGCGCGCGCGGAGTCGCCGCCGAGCGCATCACCGTTCGTCCTCACGGGCACCCTTACGAGCGCCAGTTTTCGTTCAACGAACGCGAAGTGTGCTGGCTCCGTTCCTCCGCATCTGAACCCCACGTCTTCGTCGTCGACGAAGGTCCCGGCATCAGTGGTTCGTCATTCCTCTCCGTCGCAGAAGCCGCCGAGCACGCCGGCGTCTCGCGCGACCGCATCTGGATGCTGGGCAGCCGCTGGCCCGACCCCGCTCTCCTCCGCGCCCCGAATGCCGCCGACCGCTGGTCTCGATATCATTTCCGCGCCGTCGATCCCGCACCTGTTCTCCCCTCGGCAGCCGCTATCGATCTCGGTGGTGGCTCCTGGCGATCCGCTTTTCCCCCCGACTGCCGGCCCGCCATCTGGTCACAACTCGAATCCGCCAAGTACATGAGCGTCGACGGTCGTCGCCGCTTCAAGTTCCACGGCTACGGACATTACGGTGAAACCATCGCCGCTCGCGCCGCCAATCTCGCCGCTTCCGGTTTTGCCCCACCACTGCTCGCCCTCGAAAAAGGTTTTGGCGTCTATGACTTCATTCCCGGCCGCAGCCTCACCCCATCCGATATCTCTCCCGAACTCCTCCACCGCCTCGCCGAATACTGTGCCTTCCGCGCCCGCGAATTTCGCTCCGACGAAATTTCGCCCGAACTCTCCACCATGGCCGCGTGGAACTGGCAGTGCGAATTCGGTGCAGCACTCGCCCCGCCGCTCACTCTCGACGTTCAGACCTGCGTCGTCACCGATTCCCGCATGTTGCCCCACGAGTGGCTCCGCGCCGATGACGGTCGCATCCTCAAATTCGACGCTGTCAGCCACGGCGACGACCATTTCTTCCCCGGCCCCTGCGACATCGCCTGGGACCTCGCCGGCGCAGTCATCGAGTTCCGCATGGACACCGCCCCCACCGTCGCCTTCCTCGCCCACTACCAGCACCTCTCCGGCAACGATCCCCGCGACCGTCTCCCCGATTACCTGCTCGCCTATTCCGTCTTCCGCATGGCATGGTCTAAGATGGCCTCCCAATCCTGCGCCGGAACTCCCGACGAAATCCTCCTCCGCCGCGACTACCTCCATTACCGCTCGACGGCCCAGCAACTCGCCGAATCAAGAACTGCTCACCGGCAAATCGCCCACTCCGCCGATTGAGTGACCCTTCGCGTCCTCCGCCCGGCGCCCCACATGTGCCGCCTTTAGCAGATGTGGGTGCGCGATCGCCCTTTCCCAACACATCCCCCTGTGACAACCATTACAGCCTCTCACTCCCCCTCTGTGGTCTCGTTCTCCTGAACCAATTTTCGGCCTCGTTTAGACCGAATCGTGAACTCATAACCGACTCCCTGGAGGAGCGAAGTATGGCATCTACGACTTTGGACAAACGAGCGGATCTCGCCGGTCCCGGCATTGGCAACTACGAGGACCTCGAGCGAATTCTGCCCACCGACTACCACTCCTTACTGGACCGCAAGCAGACGCAGAAAGCCATCTACGCGGTCAAACAGTACATTGAAGAGAATCTTTGCCGTGAACTGAACCTGATGATGGTCCAGGTACCGCTCATCGTCGACGTCGAGAGCGGTGTCAACGACATGCTCGACCGCGACGGTTCGCGCACGCCCATCCAGTTCCACATCAACAACGACTACAACAAGCATCCCATTGACGCCCAGGTCGTACAGGACGCAACCAAGTGGAAACGCGTCGCCCTCCAGCAGTTCGGCATGAAGCCCGGCGAAGGCCTCTGCACCGACATGCGCGCCGTCCGCAAGGACTACTTCCTCGATCACGACCACAGTTGCTACGTCGACCAGTGGGATTGGGAGCGCGCCATCACCGCCGCCGATCGCAACGTCGCGTTCCTCAAAGACGTGGTGCGCAAGATATGGAAGGTGCTTTGGGGCGCCGAGCGTTTCGCGCAGGACATGTTCCCGCAGCTCAAGGACCCGCGCTATCCCAACATGCCCGAGGAACTCACCTTCCTGCACGCCGAAGAAATTCTCGACATGTATCCTGACCTGCCGCGCAAGCAGCGCGAGACGGCCATCCTGCAGAAGTACCCGGCCGTCTTCATCATCGGCATCGGCTGGCCGCTCAAAGACGGCTATCCGCACGAGAACCGCGCCGCCGACTACGACGACTGGGTCACCGACACCAGCAAGGAAACCGGCAAGCCCACGCACGGCATCAACGGCGACATCCTGGTCTGGAACCACGTGACCAAGCGCCGCCACGAACTGTCATCCATGGGCATCCGCGTCAACGCCGAGACCTTGAAGGTGCAGCTCGGCATGGCCAGCCAGCTCGACAACCTCAAGCTGCCCTATCACCAGGCCATCCTGAACAACCAGGTGCCGCTCTCGGTCGGCGGAGGCATCGGCCAGTCGCGTACCCAAATGTGGATCCTCCGCAAAGCCCACCTCGGCGAAGTCAGCGTAACCGTGTGGCCGAAGATCCTCAAAGACATCTGCGCGAAGAAACAAATCTTCGTGCTCGAATAACC